>WQWG01000065.1 GCA_009785435.1 Clostridiales bacterium | reverse complement strand
CGGAAAGGTTTTTTCCGATACAAAAAAATGAAAAGCGGATAAAATATTATCCGCTCCTTAAAAACACATTTTCATATGCTGATTTTGTGCAAGCTACTGCATTAACCCTAAAAGCGTCAGCCTGTAAGGTGAGAAGCGGATGACTTCTTCTTCATTACTCAAATAATATAACAGCTCAAATGCACTGTGTCAAGCGCTTTTTGTAAAAACGAAGTAAAATAAAACATCTTTTCTTGACATCTTCTTCTGAGGGTGGTACAATTCTTGAAACATAAAACAAGGAGGACTTAAAGTATGTCAATAAACTATGAAGCATATGTTACCGGCCTGATCGCAAAAGGGCGCAAAGCACAAGCCATCGCTGAGGGTTTCACACAGGAGCAGGTGGACGAGCTAACCGCAGCAGTTGCCTATGCATTAACGAAGCCGGAAGTGGCTCTACAATTTGGCGAAATGCTTGTCAAAGAGTCCGGAATGGGTGTTGCGAGTGACAAACAGGCAAAAATGTTTGGTAAAATCAAAGGCGTTTACTTTCAGATGAAAGGCCAGAAATCGGTTGGCCTTGTTGAAATAGATGAGAAAATGGGTATGGAAAAATACGCCAAGCCTATGGGCGTCATCGGGGCGATCATGCCTGTTACAAACGGAGAGGCAACCCCTGTTGTCAAATCTCTTATGGCGCTTAAAACGAGGAACGCGATTATTTTGTCGCCTCATCCAAAAGCAAAAGAAACAAATTGGGCTGTTGCTGAACTGATCCGAGAAGTCCTTGCCAAATTCGGCGCGCCTGTTGATCTGGTGCAGGCACTCGATCCTGAATACGTATCCACCGATGCTTCGTGGCAAATTATGCAACAAGTTGATTTCATACTTGCAACGGGCGGAACGCCTATGGTCAAACAGGCGTATTCTTCCGGAACTCCGGCGATCGGAGTTGGAACAGGCAATGTCGTTACGTTGGTTGACGGAACAACAAATCTGGACGAAACGGCTGATATGATTCTTCGATCAAAATCATTTGACAATTCCACATCCTGTTCCGCAGAAAACAACATCATTGTATTTGAAAGCTGTTACGATGAGTTTGTCGCTGCAATGACAAAAAAAGGCGCTGCCCTGATCAAAGAAGATTCTCCTGACAAAGAAAAGATGCTTAAGACGCTTTGGCCGGAATCGCCTGCCAACCATGTCCTGAACAGGCACATCATTGCTCAACCTGCTGAGAAAATCGCTGCACTGGCGGGCGTCAATGTTCCTGCCGGTACCAAAATGATCATGGTCGAAGAAAACGGCGGATATGGCAACGATTTCCCATTCACGGGAGAAAAACTGTCTCCTGTTTCCGACATCAGAAAGTGCAAAGACTTTGAGGACGGATTATCAAAGCTATTAAAAACGCTTGACTATCAAGGCAAAGGCCACAGTTGCGGCATCCACACGACAGTCAAGGAAAGAGTTACAAAGATGAGTGAAACGGTTCCTGTTTGCAAAGTCGCTGTAAATTCCCCACAATGCCTGACAAACTCCGGTTCATGGACCTCCGGATTTCCGATGTCCTTGACGCTCGGATGCGGAACTTGGGGCGGCAACAGCATTTCGCACAGTGCCACATGGAAAGACCTTTTGAACTTTACCTATGTATCAAGGCCTATTCCGTCATTCCAGCCGACCGACGAGCAACTATTTGATGCAAACATCGTTGCAAAAGTAAACGCTTAATATAACAGAGGGCATTGAATTGTCAAAGATTAAAGAAACGAGCTTACAATACAATCTGCACCCATGGAGTGTACAAAAAAAAATCAACCCTATGGTTGTAACAAAAGCCGAGGGCATATATCTTTGGGACGAAGACGGAAAACGCTATTATGACATGTCCGCGCAGCTTGTGAACATGAACCTTGGCCATGGCAACAAAGCCATCATCCAAGCGATCAAAGATCAAGCCGACAAGCTGCCTTTCATCGCCCCGTCCTATGCAATCGACGTTCGTTCAGACGCGGCCAAAGCAATTGTCGAGGCCGCGAATCTTGGTGACGGCTCAAAAGTATTCTTTACAAATGCAGGCGCCGAAGCAAATGAAAACGCGATTAAAATGGCAAAAGCCTACACCGGCAAATGGAAAGTCTTCTCGATGTACAGATCATACCACGGTTCTTCCGCGGGAGCAGACGCCCTCACAGGCGAACCCAGAAAATTTTCAGGCGAACCGGGTCTTCCGGGATTCGTCAAGTTCGATGGGCCTTACGCGTACAGAGCTCCAAAAGCCTGTACGTTCAATTCCGAAGAAGACATAACCGCATTTTATCTGGAACTTCTTGAAAACCAGATCAAATACGAGGGTGTTCATCAAATCGCTGCGATCTTCGTTGAAACCGTTGTCGGTTCAAACGGCGTTTTGATCCCTCCCAAGGGATATCTTGAGGGCATCAGAGCGCTTTGTGACAAATACGACATCGTTATGGTCTGCGATGAAGTCATGACCGGATGGTATCGGATCGGAACAACGTTCGGCTTTCAAAAATTCAACGTCAAACCTGACCTTGTCACGTTCGCGAAAGGCTGCACTTGCGGTTACGTTCCCATTGGTGGCGTGATCGCGAACAAAAAAATTGCCGGCCACTTTGATGAAAACAAGATGCTCATGGGACTGACTTACAACGCGCACCCACTCGGTTGCGCCGCGATCTTAGCCACCTTGGAAGAATACAAAAGATTGAACATCGCAGCCCACGTTGAAAACATGGGCAAAATTCTGGGCGAAATACTGGAAGACCTCTCAAAGAAACACGCAAGCGTTGGTGAAGTCAGATACATCGGCTTATTTTCCTGTTTGGAAATCGTCAAAGATGATTCCGGCACTCCAATCGTTCCTTTTGCGGAAGATCCGCACGGCATCATGCTCAATATCCTCGGAATGCTCAGAACCCAAGGGTTCTTGACCTATACGCACGAAAATATGATCATGGTCGCTCCCCCGCTCACAATTACGGAAGAGGAACTCCGAGCAGCCATGGCCTTACTCGACAAAGTTCTTGATTCGGTTGACCATCTAAATATCCTTTCCCAGTAATCAACTTTTAATATTCATTTTTATGAACACCTGTTTACTTTTTGTTTGCGGTATGTTATTATGATATCAATCCCCTGCTTCCATTGCATTTATGGGAAAGCAGGAATATGAATCGGGAGGCAAATGATGAACAATTTGAGCGAACGCGAACAAAAAATATTATCATACATGAAAAAAGAAATCAAAAAGAAGGGCTATCCCCCTACGGTCAGGGAAATTTGTGTTGCTTTAAATATCAAATCGACATCAACCACCCACAAGGACATTGAAACCCTCGTCGAAAAAGGGTATATCGTCAAAGACCCCTCAAAACCAAGGGCATTGATGGTTAAATCTTCAAACGCAGTGGAAGAGCAACATTCTTCGAACCAAATGAATGTTGACAGAGCTGATATCATTGATGTGCCGTTGGTCGGCCGAATCGCGGCCGGTACGCCGATTCTGGCAGAACAGAACATCGACGATGTGTTTCCGGTTCCTGCTCGCTATGTGAAAGGCGGCGCAAACTTTATGCTCACCGTTTCCGGCGAAAGCATGGTCAATGTCGGCATCTTCGACGGCGATTACATCTTAGTCGAACAACAGAACACCGCGAACAACGGCGACATCGTTGTCGCGATGATCGACGGGTTCGAAAGCGAAGCCACCGTCAAAACATTTTACAAAGAAGACGGACGCATCCGGCTTCAACCGGAAAACGATACCATGAGTCCGATTCTTGTACAAGATGTAAAGATACTCGGAAAAGTCAAAGGCGTATTCAGATACTTTAACTAAACGACGACAGTTTGAACAATAACGAAATGGTTGCACCCATAAGCGGAGGCAACCATTTTATTTTTTTATTTTATAATCGTATTAATTTAAACCCTGTTATTCACCAATCACATGCACAAGATGCTTCGCTTTTCGCGCTCTTTCAATCGCATCTTCTACGGTTTGGCTCGTCACTGTGAGATGCCCCATTTTCCTGTCGATCTTGGATTCGTTTTTGCCATAAAAATGGACATGAAGATTCGGATCGAGATAGGCCTGTTCAAGCCCTACAAGCTTCGCAACGCCGTCACTTTCACCCAAAAGATTGACCATGACCGTAGGCGAGATCAATGCGACACTGCCAAAAGGCAAGCCAACGATCGCGCGAATGTGGTTCTCGAACTGATCGGCAAAACATCCCTCTATCGTATAGTGCCCTGAGTTATGCGGACGTGGTGCCACTTCGTTCACGTATATTTCCCCGTCTTTTGCTACGAAAAGCTCAATGCAGAACGTACCGACACCCTCAAAAACCTTCATCACCTTGTCCGCCACAGCGGTCGCTTTTTCCATTGCCGCAGGGCTGATTCTTGCCGGAACAATGGTGGTATCCAAAATGCTGTTTGCGTGTATGTTTTCGGCGACGGGATAGATGGTTCTCGTTCCGTCGATCCCTCTGCACGCGATCACCGATATCTCTTTGTCAAACTCGACAAATTCCTCGACCATCAGCTCTTTTGCGCCGCCGCCCAATTGCGCAAATGCGCTT
>WQWG01000064.1 GCA_009785435.1 Clostridiales bacterium | reverse complement strand
TCAGGGTAATCCGGGTCATAGTGATCCGTGATCGCAATCTCCTTGATTCCTTTTTTGATTGCCGCTTCGATCATTTCATCCACTTTTGTGGAAGAGTCATATGAAAAACTTGAGTGTGTATGATAATCAAACATTTTGCTTTATTCTCCTTGGTTTTTATGATATCATTGTTTTCGGGTACCCGCCCCAAATCTTTGATTTGTGTGGTGGGTAAAATTATATTGTACCATAAAATGTGAAAAATATGTTGAACAAAATGGGTGACATCGATCAAACTGAAAAAGAGCTGATACAAAAAGCGAAACAAGGAGATCAAGATAGTTTTGAGGCTCTGATTTTGTCATGCAAAGAAAAGGCATATAACATCGCTTTGCGCTATATGCAAAACGAAGAGGATGCGCTTGATGCCGTACAGGAAAGTTTTATAAAAATCTTCAGGCATCTTCCCAAGTTTAATGAACAAAGCCGCTTCGACACGTGGGTGTATCGGATCGTCGTAAATGCTTGCAACGATATGCTTCGAAAAAGTAAAAAAATGAAAGTGATTGATACGGTCTACAAAAATGAAGAAGATGAGGACATCGCTTTTGAGATTGCGGACAAAGCACCCGGCCCCGATGGCTTGCTGGAGAAAAAAGAAGAAAGTGAATACATCGTACAATGTTTGGACAAATTGAGTACAGAGTATAAGGAAGTATTGATTTTAAGAGATTTGAACGGTTTTTCATACGATGAAATTGCTTCGATATTGGATTGTTCCATTGGTACCGTTAAATCCAAAATTTCAAGAGCCAGACAAAAATTCAAAGACATTTATCTTTTGAAAAGAGTCATTTAATACAATATTTTAAGATGGGAACAAAATTAACATTTATGCGTCTAATACATGACAAGAATATTACATTGCAATTCAAATCAGAAAGGAGGCCACGATGAACTGTATTGATGTGAGAGAAATGCTCTCGATGTATATTGATGATGAACTTGATACGAACGAAAGAAGTGAATTAGAAGTACATTTAGCCGGTTGTGATGAATGCATGCGGGAATACGATGCACTTTTAGAGATGACGTTGCTTTTACGTGCGGTTCCCCGTGTCAGCCTGCCCGTTTCTTTTGATGAAAGACTCAGGTCATCAATCGAAACAAGCACCAGGAAACAATTGGAATACAAAAAACGATGGAGGACATTTTCTGCGATTGCGGCTGTTTTTGTGATTGGCATTTTTTCGATTACGATGTATAATCATATGGATCATACAGATGGCCTGCAGGATGAATTGAGATATGCTCAAAACCGGATGAGCGCCGATCGTCACAGTCAATGGATGGATGGGCGTATGAATCATATCGACAGTCGCCAAAGCGAATCAACGTTCGGACGTATGGAATTGGACGACCGGCACCTATACGGATCGGCGGAAGGTCATATGGGTCATCCGGGTGCAGACGATATCATGCCTTTTGGAGTAATGAATAACATGGATCAGGAAGTTCCGCAGATGTACGCGGGGCAGGGTAGTCGCCCTATGACCGTTCCGGACACTTCCGAAAGAAGCACTGTGACAAGAGGCGGCATCAACCAAAATGAAGCAATGCGGGCAGAAGCGGATTTTTATTTACGACTGATCGAAGAAAAGTTAAGATATTACAATCATAGCATCATCGATTACTGGAGATACGAGGACGGGGTGTGGAATTTTCAAGTTGAAATCAAACTATTCGGAGAATCCCACGCCATGGTCACGAAGATGTATATGTTTGTAGGACAAGATGGGGAATTATGGAGAAAAGACTTGTAATCATCGATGGGAACAGCCTAATCAACAGGGCTTATTATGCAATGCAAAAACCCATGATAACGAAAGAAGGACTGTATACACATGGCGTATACGGTTTTCTTAATATGCTTACAAAAATACAGAAGGATTATGAACATGGCTATATCGCGGTATCATTTGACAGAAAAGCACCTACGTTCAGACATCTGGAGTATTCTGAATACAAAGCGGGCCGGAAGAAAATGCCTCCTGAGCTTGCGATGCAACTGCCGCTTTTAAAAGAAGTGCTTGACGCGATGCATATCAAAATGCTCGAAATGGACGGCTATGAGGCCGACGATATCATCGGCACGATAGCAAAAAAGGCTGAAAGCGAGGGTCTTGAACCGCTTATTATAACCGGAGACAAAGATGAATTGCAGCTGGCAACCGACAAGACAAAAGTCATCATCACGAAAAAAGGGATGACAGACTTTGAAATTTACGATAAAGATGCAGTCATCGAAAAATATGGTTTTACCCCGGAGCAATTCATAGACTTCAAAGGACTTATGGGGGATCAGTCGGACAATATTCCGGGCATTCCGGGTGTTGGTGAAAAAACAGCTCAAAAACTTCTTCTGGAATTTGGAAGCATTGAGGCTTTGATTGCGTCTTCTGACGAAATACAAAACGAAAAACTGAGGGCAAAGATAGAAGAAAACCAAATGATCGCGCTGATGAGCAAAAGACTTGCAACGATCAATACAAACGTTCCGATTGCAATCGATATTGAAGAATGTAAAGTGGCTCCCGCGGACTACAACAAGCTTATTGACGTCTATGTTAAACTTGAATTTAACAGCTTTTTGAAGAAGATGAAACTGCCTGCTCAAAGTGAAAAACCGGCGAAAGCAAACGAGAAAAAGCTTGGGAATGTGATCACAGGCAGGGTTATCATACAGACCAAAAGCGAGCTTCATGAGCTGGAAAAAGGCATCATGGCCAATGGAAACATCGTTTTGAAAGTATTCAACGACCGCAACCATAAAAATATACCGGAGATATTTGGGTTGGGGGTACTCGTTGGAGAAAATTGCTATTATGTAAGCGGTGAAGAAAAAGAATTGCTGGAAGATTTCTTTAGGCTCTTGTCAGAAAAGTCGCCTTTGATTACAGGACATAGCCTGATTACCGATTATTATGCGTTGTTTGCGAACGGGTTTAAAGGCCGGCTGAATACCGGATTTGATACGGAGATTGCGCAGTATGTGTTGGAACCAAGCAAAAGCAACTATGAATTAAAAACGCTTTCGCTTGAGTATTTCAATGAAGACGTTGAAGACGAAAAATCGTTTATGAGTTCAAATGCCCAAATGAGCTTGTTGGAGAACTCAACCGGCCGTTATTTGGCGTATACTGAAATGTGGTGCAGTGCGGTCAATGCTTTGAAAAACGTTTTGGCGGATAAAATCGACGATGAAAATCTCGACAAACTATACTACGAAGTCGAACTTCCTTTGGTCGAAGTGATGGCAAACATGGAGTCTTGCGGATTTAAAACGGATAGAGCGGTTTTGGAAGACACAGGCAATGATATTTCCACGCAAATCGATCAACTGTCAACGAAGATATTTGAATATGCAGGCGAGGCGTTTAACATCAATTCGCCGCAACAGCTTGGACATATTTTATTTGAAAAGCTCGGCTTGCCCACCGGAAAAAAATTAAAAACCGGCTACTCGACAAATGCAGAAGTGCTTGAAACACTGATCGACAAACATCCGATCATTGAATTGATCATCAGATACAGACTGCTCGCAAAACTGAAAGGGACGTATATCGATGGACTCATCCCACTGATTCACAAGGACGGAAAAATACATGCACATTTCAGGCAGACCGTCACGGCGACGGGCAGACTCAGTTGTACCGAGCCGAACTTGCAGAACATTCCGATCAGGCAAGAGGAGGGTAGAAAGATACGTAAGGCGTTTGTGCCGGCCACGGATGGCTATTTTCTTGTAGGAGCCGATTATTCACAGATCGAACTACGCGTTTTGGCGCATATGTCCGGTGATCCTGAATTGATCGAAGCGTTTAATCAAGGGGACGATATTCACCAATTGACTGCCTCAAAGGTGTTCGGCATTCCCGAAGATGAGGTAACTGCTGAACAAAGAAGCAGCGCCAAGGCCGTCAATTTTGGCGTCATCTATGGCATGAGTGGGTTTGGACTTTCAACAGAGCTTCACATTACAAGAAAAGAAGCAGAAAAATATATCGAAGAGTACTTCAAGAAATACACATCCGTTAAAAAGTTTATGGATGAACAAGTCGCATTCGCCAAACACAATGGCTATGTCAAAACGTTGCTGGGCCGTAAACGAATGATTCCTGAGATTCATTCTTCAAACTATATGGTCAGGCAACTGGGCGAAAGGCTCGCGATGAACAGCCCCATACAGGGGAGCGCCGCCGATATCATCAAAATTGCGATGAACAATGTGTATCGTGCGCTGAGAAATGAGAACCTAAAATCGAAGTTGATTTTACAAGTGCATGATGAACTCATCATCGAAGCGGCAAGCGATGAACTTGAAACCGTAAAAACGCTTCTTGTTCAGAATATGGAAAACGCGATAGCGCTCAGTGTAAAGCTTTCCGTCGGCATATCGGAGGGGAAAAATTGGTACGAACTAAAATAAAGGTTATCGGTCTGACAGGCGGAATCGGCTCCGGAAAATCCACAGTGTCCGCATACTTTGCAGAAAAAGGGTATGCTGTGATCGATGCTGACAAAATAGCCAGGGAAATCGTTATGCCGGGCGCACCGGCGCTTCTTGCG
>WQWG01000063.1 GCA_009785435.1 Clostridiales bacterium | reverse complement strand
GAGGCGAAAACAGTCATCACATCATCGAGGGGATATTCAAGGCGTTCGGCAGGGCGCTTTCGGAGGGCGTATCGATCGATCAGATGTATGCAGACGAAATACCGTCTACGAAAGGACTACTATAAGACAGGCTATTTTCACGCAGAGCATTGGTTAGTTATGAAAGGATTTAAATGAAAATTTTTCCGGCAATCGATTTAAAAGACGGCAAAGCGGTCAGGTTGTTTCAGGGCGATTACGACCAAGTGACGGTATACAGCGAAGATCCTGTTGAAATTGCAGCGGGCTTTAAAGCCAAGGGTGCGAAAAACTTGCATCTCGTTGACCTTGATGGGGCAAAAGACGGCAAACTCATGAACTTTGATATCATCAAAAGAATCGTCAGTGACGTCGATTTATTTGTTCAAACCGGCGGCGGCATCAGAGATGAAGAGCGCATCGTTCAGTATCTTGAACTGGGCATCGGCAGAGTCATCCTCGGCACCATCGCTGTAAAAGATTTTGGATTTTTGTGTGATATGGTCAAAAAATATGGAGACAAAATCGCCGTGGGTGTCGATGTAAAAGATGAATACGTTGCGATCAACGGCTGGAAAGAAGTGGTTGATATAAAAGGGATGGACTTCTGCAAGCAGCTTCATGACGTAGGTGTCAAAACCGTCATCTATACCGATATATCAAAAGACGGCGCGCTGCAAGGCACAAACATGGAAGCATACGATCAGCTTTCGGAAATCAAGGGGCTGAACATCGTTGCATCCGGCGGAGTCAGCTTTGAAAACGAAATATCCGAGCTTAAAAACAAAGGCATTTACGGAGCCATTTTGGGCAAAGCGTTGTACAGCGGCATGCTGAGCTTGGAAAGAGCAATAGAATTAGGAGAAAAGTGAAATGCAGGTCAAAAAAATCATACCATGTCTTGATATAAAGGGAGGCAAAGTCGTAAAAGGCGTAAAATTTGAGGGAATACAAGAGATCGCAGACCCCATAGAGCTGGCGAAATTTTACGACAAAAGCGGTGCGGATGAACTCGTTTTTTATGATATCGCGGCAAGCGTCGAGGAAAGAGGCATTTTTTTAGAGCTGTTCCAAGAAATCGCAAGCCAGGTCACGATCCCATTGATTGCCGGCGGGGGCATCCATACGCTTGAAGATGTTGACCTTGTACTCAAACATGGCGCACAGAAAGTCAGCATCAACAGCGGAGCCATAAAAAATCCGCAACTGATCAAAGAAGCGGCTGAAAAATACGGCAGTGAGCGCGTCATTCTCAGCATCGATATCAAGAGAGCGGACGGCAAGTTTATGGTTTTCAAAAGCGCGGGCATGGAAAACACAGGCCTCGATGCACTTGAATGGGCCAAAAAAGGTGTTGCCCTTGGCGCAGGATCGATCGTTGCCAACAGCATCGACACGGACGGAGTCAAAGGCGGGTTCGATCTGGAAATGCTCAAAGCTCTATCCGAAGTCGTTTCAGTCCCCATCATCGCCTCAGGCGGTGCAGGAAAAAAAGAGGACTTTGTAGCGCTTTTCAAGCAAGTCCCTGTCATCGACACAGGACTGGCAGCAAGCGTCTTCCACCGCAAAGAAGTAGACATCAGGGATTTAAAAACCGATTTAAAAAATCAAGGCATCCCTGTGAACCTGTAAGGAGTAAATGAATGGAACTCAAATTCGATGAAAATGGGCTGATTCCTGCAATCATACAGGATTTTTATACAAAAAAAATGCTTATGCTTGCGTATATGAATCAAGAAAGCCTTGCGATCAGCATGAAAGAAGGAAAAACGTGCTTTTTCAGCAGAAGCAGAAAAGCGCTTTGGCGAAAGGGCGAAAGCAGCGGCAACTACCAGCATATTGTATCAATCAAAGCCGATTGCGATGGTGATGCACTTGTGATCGAAGTGATGAAAGACGGCCCCGCATGTCATACGGGTGCCGATAGCTGTTTTTTCAATCCGATCCATCAAAGTTCCGAGCTTCCTCAGTTTTCGTACAACGGCCTTTACGAAATGATCGAGAGCAGGAAAAACGAAGCCAAAGACGGCAGTTATACGACATACCTTTTCGAAAAAGGCATGGATAAAATTCTAAAGAAAATCGGCGAAGAATGCACGGAAACCATCATTGCCGGAGCGAAAAAAGACAAACAAGAAGCCCTGTTTGAAATCGCGGACCTTACATACCATGTCATGGTCATGATGGTTGAAATGGGAATCAGCTTGAATGATGTGACCAATGAGCTGGCAAAACGCCACGTCATAGACCACAAAATCAAACAAGAAACAATGAAGTAGCCGGACTACGCCAAACCAAATCCAAACCTTTCAAGTTCTGTTTTAATAAATTCAATATGCTCCTTGCCTTTTGTTTCGACCATCAACCGGAGAAAACAACTATTCACCGGCATATTCGGGTCGCTGTTGTCGTAATCGACCGCAACCACATTGCCGCCGCTTTTGCTGATGATGTCACTGACGCTTGTCAGCTGTCCGGGTTTATCAACGAGCGCGATGGTGAATGTTGTCTTTCTGCCGCTCATGATGAGCCCTCTTGTGATGACCCTGTTCAGGATGTTCACATCGATGTTCCCACCGCTCACGATGCACACGGTATTTTTGCCGTCCAAGGGAAGCTTGTTGAACATAGCGGCTGCGACGGAGATGGCACCTGCGCCCTCCGCGACAAGTTTTTGCTTTTCCATGAGCGTTAAAATGGCCGCGGCAATTTCATCGTCAGTGACCGTAATGATTTGATCGACACTTTGGCAGGTCAATTCGTACGTCAGATCGCCCGGGCGTTTGACGGCGATGCCGTCCGCAAAGGTATCCGAACTTTCAAGACGCCTGATCTCATGATTCTTGACCGCTTCAAACATGCCTGCAGCGCCGACGGCTTGTACGCCGTACACTTTGCAGTCGGGTTTGAGGTTCTTGATCACGTGGGCAACGCCGCTGATGAGTCCGCCGCCGCCGACAGGCACAATAACTGCGTCAACCTCGGACAGCTGGCTCAGGATTTCAAGGCCAATTGTGCCTTGGCCCGCAATTACGTCTTCATCGTCAAACGGATGTATGAACGTATATCCTTTTTCTTTTTGAAGTTCAAGGGCTTTGTCATAGGCATCGTCATACGTGCCTTTGACGAGCAGCACTTCTGCGCCATATTGTTTTGTCGCTTCCACTTTGCTGATCGGAGCCCCGTCAGGCATGCAAATGATGCATGGGATGTTGTTTTTTTCACACGCGAGCGCAACGCCCTGCGCATGGTTTCCCGCGCTGCATGCAATAATGCCTTTTGACTTCTCCTCGTCACTTAATTTGCTGATCTTGTAGTAAGCGCCCCTGAGCTTGAAGCTCCCTGTCAGTTGCAGGTTTTCTGTTTTCAGATAAATTTTGCTTCCGTTGCTGAGGTTTGGGGCAAAAATCAAATCGGTCTGGCGGGCAACATCTTTCAGCGCAAACGCCGCATGGTATATTTTATCAAGTGTGACCATTTTTTCTCCTTTTCTTGCAGAGATTCAATCTATTGATTGCATATCACATTTAAAGTATAATGTTGATATGGACAATTTGCGGAATTTACACTTACAATTAAATAGCCTCGTCGTTTTTCGAAACCTGTTACAGTCTCCCGTGGTGGTGAAACTGGAAAATTTACTCCCCATGATAGATGATTCTTCCACGGCCGTCAAATTATATGCGGAATTTGTGTCGAAATTATACCATCATGGCGATAATTTGAGCGACCATCTTTATAACCTTGTCCTTGAGGATGAAAATTTCTACATCAAGGCAAAATCAAAAGGCATCGAGCTCGATCAAGTGATCGAAAGCGCCCTCGAAAGTGAACTGCTCATCCTACAAAATTTGTCTCGCCTGAAGTCAAGCGAAGTAAAAAGCTTGATTAAGTACGATGGTTTTCTTCCCGATTGGAATACAACCGAGTATGATTTCGTTTCTTCTTACCGGGAACGTTTGAAAAATATCTCAAAGCGCGGCTTTGGTTTGTTTTCAAAGCACCATGTGTTCATGATTTCAGGTGACAAGATCGTTCCTGTTCAATATCCCGACCCATTGCTTCCCGAAACACTCGCCTGTTATCAGCGTGAACGGGAAATGGTGATCAAAAATACATTGGCGCTGCTGAATGGCAATGAAGCCAGCAATGTTCTCCTGTATGGCGATGCCGGAACCGGCAAAAGTTCAACCGTCAAGGCGATTGCAAACCGGTATAAGGATGACGGCCTGCGCCTGATTGAGGCGAAGAAACATGAGCTGCATCAGCTGCCGGACATTCTGGAACAACTTGCGGACAATCCGCTCAAATTCATCATCTTCATTGATGATCTGAGCTTTGTGGAAAACGATGACAGCTTCACTGCGCTCAAAGCTGTGCTTGAGGGCAGCGTATCCGCAAAGAGCAAAAATGTCGTTGTCTATGCAACGAGCAACCGTCGCCACCTTGTCAAAGAACAATTTTCAGACCGCAACGGTGATGACATCCACCTCAACGATACGTTGCAGGAAATCATGAGCCTTGCCGCCAGGTTTGGGCTTACCGTAACGTTCGAAAAGCCGAATCCGGAAACGTATTTGTCGATCGTAAAGCAAATTGCTTCGGCGTATGGCGTTCCGGTTGACGAACGG
>WQWG01000062.1 GCA_009785435.1 Clostridiales bacterium | reverse complement strand
CCACGTTTTACGAGAAGCGGAATCCGCCCGCAATGGTCAATGTGCGCGTGGCTTAAGATCACATAGTCGATTTCGGCAGGGTCGAATGGAAAAGGTTCCAGGTTTTTTGCTTCTTCCGATTTCGAGCCTTGAAACAGTCCACAATCCAAAAGGACTTTGTATTTTTCTGTTGTAATCAAATGGCAAGACCCCGTCACTCCGGATGCCGCCCCACAAAACTGTATTTTCATCTTCCCTCCATACTCATAGACAGAATTTTCTGTTGCTCCATTATACAGCTTATTGTGACAAAAATAAAGCGAAAAGAATGACACTGTTTTCCGAAGATTGACAACACTTTATTTCCACTTGAAACGCAATCTTGCTTCTGTTATCATGAATGTAAATTTACGTCGTTCAAGGAGGGTATCCATTCATGAAAAATTTGGAAAATATGATTGAAGTAACGTATGAGGCGTTTGTTGGAGGGCCTCTGAGGTGCGAGACGGTTGGTTATGTAGAGCCGGACCGGCTCATCGAATGCGATAGCAAAGAGGGGCAAGCGCTTGAAACTTCCGCCGAGAATGAAGAAGTGATTTGCTTTGAGGACGATGAAGACGAAGCAACCAGCGATTGGAAGAGGGGCAAGATACCCCCGCTTAAATATGGTTATCTTTATGTCAGCACGGGCGACAACGGGTATTATGTCAGCAAAGAGGACATTTATACGGAGGTGTGGAGGGAAAAATCTTTTTTCTCCGGCTGGGGTTGGCGTTATCCGATGGGCGGCTCGGCAAGCGCACGCAAACCGGAAGCACAATTTGAAGAAAAACTGCTTGTAAAAAATTGCTGGGGATAAACATAGCTTTTCTTTTTTTCACATAATGAACATAAATTACCGTAAATTTATTATTTGACTTTTATACATAAATTTACTATAATCAAGACAACATTTCTATAAAGGCTAACGTACTAATGGTTTTGAAAGTGGGGTGCGATGTCTATTTTACCAGAAAAGTGTATTAACCTGATTCTTGAGCAAGCCGGCGTTATCGCGGTAACAGACAAGGATGCAAAATACATCTTTGTCAACAAACGCTGGGAAGAAGACACCGGTATTTCCAAAGAAAAAGCAATCGGCAAGTATAACCATGATTTGATCGAAGGCTCAAGAGCGCTGATTGCAATCAAAACAGGTCAGGCCGTCATCGGAGACGTTTTGATCAAAACCCAAAATGGCAAAGAGCTTCCGGGGGTTATAACGTATATGCCGATTTTCGATGGCAACGATGTAGCCGGATGCTTTATTTCCTCAAGCTTTTTAAACGTTGACCAAGCCAATGCTTTTCTTGAAAAAATGGAAGCGGTCACCGCGGAGTACGAGTTTTTAAAAGGCGAAATGAAGCGGCGGAATGGTGCCCGTTATTCCGTGGAGGATATTATTGGCCAAAGCGATGCCGTCAAACGCCTGAAAGAACAAATCTACTTGGCAGGTGCTTCCAATTCGACCGTGCTCATCAATGGGGAAACAGGAACCGGCAAAGAGCTCGTGGCACATGCCATACATAGCTGCGGCCTGCGAAACATCTTTCCGCTTGTCAAGGTCAATTGCTCCGCGATCCCTGAAAATTTGATGGAATCAGAATTTTTCGGATACGAAGAAGGTACGTTCACCGGCGGAAAAAAAGGCGGTAGGCGCGGAAAATTTGAAGAAGCCCATTTGGGAAGCCTCTTCCTGGATGAAGTCAACCATCTGTGTTTGCCCATGCAGCCCAAACTTTTGAGGGTGCTGCAAGAAAAAGAATTTGAGCGTTTGGGCAGCAGCGAAAGCACGCCCATCAACGTCAGGGTCATCGCGGCTACGAACGTAGCCTTGTCGCAACTGATTCGAAATGGCTTGTTCCGAGAAGATTTATTCTACCGCTTGAATATCATCAACATAACGGTCCCTCCTCTTCGGGAAAGAAAAGAAGATATTTCGCTTTTGGTAGACTGCATCATACAGAAGCTCAATAAACAATTGAACCGAAATGTGAAGGGCATCACAAGAGAAACACTCACTTATCTCAAAGAAAAAGAGTGGCCGGGCAATGTGCGAGAACTTCACAACGCGCTGGAACGGGCGATCAATGCGTCCCGAAATGACGAGTTGACCAGAGATTGCTTCACGTTTGACGAAGTCGGTGATTTGCGCTTCCTGAACAGCCGGCGAACACCGGAGTACGAGAATGCTGATAAACCTTTGTCTGAACGGAAAAAAAACCTCGAGAAAGAAGCGATCCTCAATACGCTCGAAATTTGCGGACATAATAAAAGCAAAGCCGCAAAAATGTTGAACATCTCCAGAACGATGCTTTACAAAAAAATGGACAAATATCAAATTGCATGCAAACTTTAATGTACAAATGGTTTACACTTAGTGACACCGTTTGTCTCGAAAAGTTTGCATGTTTTTTTATCCAATCATTGTTAATTCCAACGAAACCCATCTCTTTCCTCATTTTTTGATCGCCTGCTTGGATGGCACAAATATTGCTACTTGATTACAGTATGTTTGCATGTTTATTACATGCACGGCATATTGTATCGTTAACGCAAGATGTTTTAATTTCCAAGGAGGATATTTATGAGCACAAAATCGAAGTCTCCGGCAGTTGTTGACAGTGTCGAGAGTTTGTTGGTCAGGATGGCGGAAATCCGCGAAGCGCAGCAAATTTTTGCGACCTTTTCACAAGAACAAGTAGACCACATCTTCAAAATGGCTGCACTTGCAGCAAACAAGCAAAGAATTCCGCTGGCGAAATTTGCGGCAGAAGAAACAGGCATGGGCATTATGGAAGACAAGGTCATCAAAAACCATTTTGCCTCCGAGTACACGTACAACAAGTATAAAAATGACTTGACGTGCGGCGTTGTCGAAGAAGACAAGATGTGGGGCATCAGAAAGATCGCCGAGCCTGTTGGCCTTATTGCAGCGGTCATTCCGACAACCAACCCTACATCAACCGCGATTTTTAAATCATTGCTTGCTTTAAAAACCAGAAACGGCGTTATTTTCGCGCCACATCCAAAAGCAAAAGAGTGTACTGCGGCGGCAGCGAAAGTGATTTTAGATGCTGCTGTAGCAGCGGGTGCGCCCAAGGACATTATCGGCTGGATCGACATGCCGTCCTTGGATATAACCAACGCTGTTATGAAAAATGCCGACTTGATCCTGGCTACAGGCGGCCCGGGCATGGTCAAAGCAGCCTACTCGTCCGGCAAACCTGCAATCGGCGTCGGCAACGGCAATACACCTGCCATTATCCATAGTTCGGCATGCATCCCGACTGCGGTCAACTCCATTATTGTTTCCAAAACATTTGACAACGGCGTCATTTGTGCTTCAGAGCAATCGGTCATCGTTGACGAAGCCGTTTATGCAGAAACGAAAAAAGAGTTCGTTTTAAGAGGATGCCACATCCTTAAAAACGACGAACTCGACAAAATGAGAAAAACCCTCGTGTTAGACGGCGCCTTAAACACCAAAATCGTAGGGCAGCCTGCTGAAGCGATTGCTAAATTGGCCGGTTTTGATGTACCGAAAGGCACAAAAATCCTGATCGGCGAAGTGGAAAGTGTTGATATCAACCAAGAGCCGTTTGCTCGCGAAAAGCTCTCCCCTGTTTTGGCCATGTACAAGGCTAAAACGTTTAATGACGCCATTGAAAAAGCAGACAGGCTGATCAAAGACGGCGGTTACGGGCATACTTCCGCGCTCTATGTCGATACAACAAACGCAAAAGACGCGATGGAACAATTCGAAGCGACCGTCAAAACCGGCCGTGTCTTGATCAATACACCGTCGTCCCATGGTGCCATCGGTGATCTGTACAACTTCAAACTTGCTCCGTCTATGACGCTTGGCTGCGGTTCGTGGGGCGGCAACATTACGTCTGAAAACGTAGGGATCAAGCAACTTTTGAATATCAAAACCGTAGCCGAAAGGAGAGAAAATATGCTTTGGTTCAGAACACCCGGAAAAATTTATTTCAAAAAAGGTGGTCTCGGCGTTGCTCTTACGGAGTTGCAGACCGAATACAATTCAAAGAAAGTCTTCATTGTTACCGACCAATTCTTGTACAAAAATGATTATCATAAGCCGGTCACCGATATTTTAGATGGGTATGGCATCAAGTACCAGGTATTCTCCGATGTTCAGCCTGATCCGCTTCTATCCTCAGCACAAGCCGGTGCCAAAGCCATGATGGACTTTGAACCGGATGTCATCATCGCGCTTGGCGGCGGTTCCGCGATCGACGCCGGTAAAATGATGTGGCTGCTTTATGAGCATCCTGATTGTGACTTCATGGATCTGTCCATGCGCTTTATGGACGTCCGTAAGAGAGTATACACATTCCCGAAAATGGGTCAGAAAGCAACCTTTATCGCTGTCGCGACGTCCGCGGGTACAGGCTCTGAGGTGACTCCATTCACGGTCATCACAGACGATGAAACCGGCATTAAATATCCGATCGCCGACTATGAGCTCATGCCGAACATGGCGATCGTAGACGTAGATTTCATGATGGATATGCCAAAAGGGCTTACTGCGGCTTCCGGGCTTGATGCGCTCAGCCATGCCCTTGAGTCCTATGCGTCCATGTTCCAAACGGACTTTTCAGCCGCCTACTCATTGGCTGCTGCAAAAAATATCTTCGACTATCT
>WQWG01000061.1 GCA_009785435.1 Clostridiales bacterium | reverse complement strand
TCTTGCAGCGCTACTCTGTTCGCGTTGCAGATTTCAATCGCTTCAGTCAATTTGTCTTCAGTGATTTTAACGCCCAATGCTTTTTCAAGCCTTGCAGCTACATGTCTGTATTCTTCCGCCAAATAAACGTTTGATGCTTCCATCACACGCATTTGAGGATGAGCAAACTGGATCAGCGGTGCTTTGCCTTTCCATTTTTGACCCATATTTTTCAGTGTATCGCAAAGTGATGTAAAAATGACAGCATCTAAGTTGTCATACGCTCCTGCCAATTCAAGTTCTTTCACGGACTGCATGATCGAACATACAAACGGAGGCAACTCAGCACGCGCTTTTTGAATGCTCTTTTGGCCGCCCCAAATTCCGATCGGAATTGCTCCTGCCGCGATTGCAATCTCTTCAGGCGAATAAACCGGTCCCATTCCAACAAGCTTTTTGCCAGTTTTGGCTTTAAGCGCATCTGTTGATTTTCCCGGATTTGCTGCGATTTCACGAAGTTCCTTACATAATGTTTCTATTTTCGTCATGTCTTACTTACCTCCTTTGGCTTGTTTTGCATCCATCATCTCACCCAGCGCCTGCGCCCTTGTCTCGAACTGAGCGGCGGAGAAGTTGTTCGGATCGGTTTGGTCTCCGTCAAACACGACAAACGGTTTGTCGTTATTCTTTTGAACGGCTTCCGCAATGTCAACATTCACCATACTCATCAGCTTACAGCTTCTGTTGTTGTGATACACGATTCCGTCACATTTTGCATTTTCCATGATTTTCTCAACAGCCTTGGTACGCTCTTCCAAGTTGATATTCGTATAAACGTTCGAATAACCTCTCGCCATTGATTCCATGTCTCCGGGGGTATAACGCAGCGACCAGATATCAGGATATCCTGAGCCTGTCATCAACGTGTCCATATTCTTGAACGTCTTGAACGTAAGCCCAAGAGCAGGCCATACGGCGATTCCTTCCCAAGCGATACGGTGTTTTTCGTTTTCTCCGAATGCGGATTGTCCGTTTTTCACCATTTCTTCCAACTCTTCGACACATTTAGCAAATGTCTCTTCAGCACCTGCCGTAGCGCGGTAGCTAACGATCAAAGCCATATAGTTGAAGAAGTCAAATCCATTGAAAGGTGACGGTTTCAGGCTTGTCATGCTTGCAATCTTATCCCATTGCGCAACCGTTCTCTGGCTTTGCTTTTGAACTTCAAGGAATTTATCATAATCAAACGGTCTGCCACAAAGCTCTTCCAACTGTTTGATCGCATATTCAAACTGGCCTTTTACATAGTTGACCATACGCTGAGGCATCGGCCTCTCATAGTTAAACGGCACATCGATTACGATGCAAGGAATATTAAGTTCTGCCGCGATGTTCTCAAACCACTTGAGCAATGTACCACATAAATTGGTGCTGGTGATGACCACATCCGGAAGCACTGCTGGCTCTCCAACGTAGTTCTCAAGCGCCTCCGGTGTTTTTCCTGTCAGCGCCTGCTCTTTTAAAAGCTCAAAATAGCCTAAGTTCACGCGAGCATACGAGCAGATGTCCACGTTGTAGCCTTTCTGCTCCGCTATTTTCAGCATATCCGGCGCTCCTTTTTTTGCGCCTACTGCCGCCGCCATATTCTCAGGGTAAAGAATCTCAATGTCCATTGCCCTGCAAAACTCATCCGGGGCTACCGAAGATGACCAACAAACGAGTTTGCCATTGGCTTTTGCCTCCCGGGCGTCCTGAAAGCTCTTGTTGATATAGTGTCCCAACATTTGCTTTGAATTCATGCCTTCTGTTTGATTCATATTCATTCTTCCTTTCTAAAAATAATTTTTAATAATATTAATAATGCCAATTATTAATGATCTTTAAGCGCTTCTTCATACGCAAACAATGCCGCGCCCAAGGCTCCGATTGTCTGCGGATTTTCAGCAACGGTTATTTTCATTCCGGTTTGATCTGCAATTGCCTTTACAACACCGGCGTTTAATGCAACGCCACCGCTCATGACAATATCTTCTTCAATCACACCACGATAAGCAAGCGCGAGCGCCTTGCTTGCAACAGACTTATGCACGCCCGCGATGATATTTTCTTTTTTCTCACCCTTAGCAAGCTGCGAAATGACTTCTGACTCCGCAAATACAGTGCATGTACTGCTAATGCTCGCCGGAAACTCCGCTTTCTCACTGTACTCAGCAAGATGATCTACGGTCGTTTCAAGAACCCGTGCCATGACATCCAAAAATCGGCCGGTTCCTGCGGCACATTTATCATTCATAAAAAACTGCTTCACATTTCCATCTTTATCAAGCCGAATTGCTTTGGCGTCCTGTCCGCCGATGTCTATGATTGTTCTTGCATTCGGAAACTGAAAATGAACGCCTTTTGCATGGCAACTAATCTCGCTGATTTGACGATCAGCGTCCTCAAATGCAAATCTTCCGTATCCCGTCGCAACGGTTTTGCTGATGTCTTGCTGCGATAGTCCGCTTTGCTTAAACGCTTCATTCAGCGCCTGCTCCGGCCCGGATGTTCCGGTACCCACTTGAGCAACATAAGCGGCAACAACCTCTTTGCCGTCTTTTAGAATCACAACCTTCGAAGATGCCGATCCAACGTCAATGCCCATTGTGTACATAAAAACTCCTTCTGTCTGTCAAAATCTGATTCTCTAATTTTATAATGATTCCCGGCACATTGCAATCATTAATAATTAATTCACAATGTACCTGACTTTTTAAATTGATAATATTTTAACACACTCACGATTTCTTTACAACTGATTTATTTGAAATGATTTCTGTGACATCCCTACTCCCGGTTAGTCGTTTCCTCTTGTTCGGACGCCTGCTCTTGTTCAGGCGTTTGCTCCGGTTCGATCACCTGTTCCGGTTCAGGCGTTTGCTCAAGTTCAGCCACTTGTACTTGCTCGACTGTTTGCTCTTGTGCTGTTACCTGATCCTGACTGATCACTTCTGCTGTCGTTTGAACCACGCCCGGCCTTAAATTTCCGGATATCAGATCGTAGAAAGCCGCGAAACTTACATACACATAGATTTCAATCAAGGAAGCCGTAACGATCAACACCAACGTAAAAAACAGATAATCAATCGTACCATAGGCAAACGGGTCATACACGCCCGCAATCCCATAGATGAATCCTAAAATGAAAAAAGGCACCATCGCAAGCGCAAACCAACCGATGAAGCTTAAGCCCAGCAGAAAATACTTCATCTTATTTCCTGCCATCAGCATTTTGCTTCTTCTGATGCTCTCCAGAACGCCGATATCAGGATTGTCCGCAAGGATAAAAAATGCTTGACTGTACCGCATCGCCGCAATCATCGCAGGAATCAGCGCCGCCAAAGCAACCGGCCAGAAAAACGGTATTCCGACCGCTATGATCATAATCGGTATCGCAACCAGCGTCCATAAAAAGACAAACAATATGATGAGCCAATACAACCCTATCGCTTTTCCAAATCTTTCCAATCCATAAAAAATTTGCGAGATGTCCGGATTCTGATTTCTGAAAAGACATAGAATGAATATCGAATAGCCCAAAAGAAGCGGCCCGGTGATCAATATCGAATAAACTGAAGAAATAATCGATGCCTGCGGAAATATCGTTGACAAGATCATGCCCGGAATGAAAATGACTGCATTATAGACCAAGGTTGCAGCAATCCCAAATTTCCAGCGCCCTCTTAACGCCTCCCTGGCAAGCATGCGAACTGTGCTACAACGTTCTGTAACGATAAAGTGTTCCATTTATTTCCTCCTGTTTAATCAATGGTATCATATGCATAGGCTATTATTATATAACTTCGGCTACAGATATTCAATCCGTAACGTAAAATAAAAATATGGAATCTTCCCAAATATGTCAACTCATGTTATACTTGTGAAATACGTGATGAATCGTGTTGCCACACGAATTTCTAACGATAACGAATGAAGGATTCAATCTATGAACAAGAGAGTTGTTACACTATTTACAAACAATACAAAAACATCGATGGATACAGTCAAACTGCTTTCGTCCAAGCTGGAAGAAAGCGGATTCTCCGTTTCCCATGAGCTTACGCCTGGCTCTGAGCTGATCATATGCGTCGGCGGTGACGGCACGTTCCTCTCCGCGGTGCATCGTTTCGGCTTTCCTGCCATCCCGTTTGTCGGCGTCAATACCGGCCATCTTGGATTTTTTCAGGAAGTTTCCACAAGCCAAATTGATTCTTTCATCGAAAACTATAAAAAAGAACAATACCATATTCAGCATCTCAAGCCGGTTAAGGCTGATGTAACGATCAATGGTGAAATCATAGAACATGTCGGCGTCAATGAAATCGTCATCAAAGCGAGCGGTGCTTTTTTGACACACCTCAACGTTTCAATCGGCGGTTGCTTTATACAGCGTTTCAGCGGCGATGGCATTCTCGTTGCTACGCCGGCCGGAAGCACAGCATACAACTACTCGCTCGGCGGCTCCATCGTGGATCCACGCTTAAACCTGCTGCAAGTAACACCGATCGCACCCATGAATTCGACGGCTTACCGTTCCTTTACATCAAGCATACTGCTGCCGCCGGGCTTATCGATCGGAGTGGCACCCGAAAGCGAACAAGAGCATTCGATTGCGATCAGCACGGATGGATTTGAACATCGATACGACAACATCAGTCAGATCAACATCTATTTTGCGGAAAGCATCGTAAACTTGATTCGGTTTGAAGCGTATGATTTCTGGAACAAGGTAAAAACCAAATTTTTAGACGGA
>WQWG01000060.1 GCA_009785435.1 Clostridiales bacterium | reverse complement strand
AGCTTGTACAGGATGTGGAGAAACACCATATGTCAAACTGATCACGCAGCTTTACGGAGACAGAATGATGATCGCAAACGCGACAGGTTGCACATCGATTTGGGGCGCATCAGCACCATCCGTGCCATACTGCAAGGACGAAAACGGAAGAGGCCCATCATGGTCAAACTCCCTGTTTGAGGACAATGCAGAGTACGGTCTTGGAATGGCTCTTGGCGTAAGACAGCTCAGAGAAAAAATCGCTCTGAACATGGAAAGCATTATCGCAACAAACCCACCGGCAGAACTGAAAGCAGCGCTTACAGAGTGGATCAACAATATGGATGATGGCGAAAAATCAAGAGAACTCAGCGACAAAGTTGTCCTTGAAATCGGAAAAGCGAAGCTATCCGGAGATGCAAAAGCACTTGCGGACGATATCTTGGCGAAGAAAGACTTCCTTGTTAAGAAATCCGTATGGTGTATCGGCGGGGACGGATGGGCGTATGACATCGGATACGGTGGACTTGACCACGTAATCGCTTCAGGAGAAGACATCAACCTGCTTGTACTGGATACAGAAGTATATTCAAATACAGGTGGACAAGCATCAAAATCCACACCAACAGCAGCAATTGCGAAATTCGCGGCATCCGGCAAAAAGATCAAGAAAAAAGACCTCGGCATGATGGCGATGAACTACGGATACGTTTACGTTGCACAGGTAGCAATGGGTTCTGACTATAACCAGTTTATGAAAGCGATCATCGAAGCCGAAAGCTACAAAGGACCTTCCGTCGTTATCTGCTACGCACCTTGCGTTGCACACGGCCTGAAAAACGGTATGGGTAAATCCATCGAAAACATGAAGGACGCGGTAGATTGTGGATATTGGCATCTGTACAGATACAACCCACTTCTGAAAAATGAAGGCAAGAATCCGTTCACTTTGGATTCAAAAGCGCCTACAGCAAGCTTTAGAGATTTCATATTGGATCAAGTCAGATACTCCTCTCTGATGAAAGATTTCCCTGCGATCGCAGAACAGCTTTTCGCTTCGGCAGAAGAAAGTGCGAAAGAAAGATATGAAAGCTACAAAGCAAAAGTATAAATTTGTTGACATGTACCAAAAAAAATATTAGAATATAGCGTAAATCAACAAAAAATAATGTTAACAAATGATATGGTTTGAGGAGGAAAATGGAATGAGATTAACGAGCAAATCAAAACGCGTATTAGGCGTAGTGCTGGTTGTAGCGCTAGCGTTCGCGTTAGCTGCTTGTAATGGTGGCGGAACAACAGGTGGCGGTGAAGCCAACGATGCCGAAACAATCAGAGTCGGCTTATTGGGGCCATACACCGGTGCGGTTGCCCATTTTGGTCTCGCGGTTAGAGAAGGCGCACTGTTATACATCGAACAGCGTAACGCAGCCGGCGGTATTAACGGCATGCAGATTGAATATTTTTGGTTTGACGATGAGCATGACCCCATCAGGGCGCTCACCGGCTATAACTGGCTATTGGATCAAGAAGTGACAGCGATCATCGGAGGCGTAACATCAGGCCCGACGATGGCAGTTGTTCCACAGGCTTTTGAAGACAATATGCCGATGATTACGGCTTCCGCAACGCATGCAGGTGTAACCTATGATGCGGAAAATGGTGTCGTATTCACCAACATGTTCCGTGCATGTTTTATCGACCCGTTTCAGGGTGAAAAGATGGCTGAATTCGCAAGAAATGTTTTAGAGGCGGAAACTGCTGCGGTCATATTCAACACAGGTGTTGACTACTCAATCGGTTTGCAAGAAGCTTTTGTTGCAAGAGCTGCAGCGATAGGACTTGAAGTAGTTACGATCGAAGCATACGGAGTCGACGCAGTTGATTTCACAAGCCAGCTGACAAATATTGCAGCGCTTAACCCCGATGTACTCTTCATTCCGGATTACTTCAGCATCATCGCCCTTATGGCTCCACAGGCCATAAATGCGGGCGTTACGGCCACTCTGCTTGGTGCGGACGGTTGGGATGGCGTTATGGATGCCATGACGGATCCATCCTCTCTCGAGGGCGCATTCTACATGAGCGGCTTCTCGGTCGAAGATGATACGCCGAAAGTTCAAGACTTCATCACAAGATTTATGGAGAGGTACGGCCATGAGCCGAATATGTTCTCCGCTCAAGGCTACGATGCGGCGATGATCTTGTTTGCAGCGATTGAACATGTAGAGAACACGACAGATCACGTACAAGGTTCCGATGAATATCGTACGGCAGTCATAAACGCTATGGCTGCGACAAATCTGACCGGCGTTACAGGGCATATCACTTACGACAGATTCAACAACCCGATCAAGACAGCCGTTATGGTTGAAATCAGAGACGGTCTGGCAAGATTCTGGGGTACGTTCTAAAAGAATCAATCAATAAACGGATGAGCAGTTCAAATTTGAGCTGCTCATCTGAAATTCGTATACGGGATTCGTATACAAATCGAAAGGATAAATGGAATGCTACTTTTTGCCCAGCTTGTTAATGGGCTGCAACTCGGTTCGATCTATGCGCTTATCGCGCTTGGTTACAGCATGGTCTATGGGATTATCAAGCTACTGAACTTTGCTCACGGTGATGTGATCATGGTTGGTGGTTATATTTCACTTATGATCATTGCGACCGGGACACACCCGATGGTAGCGGTCGTGATGGCTGTTGTTGGCTGTGCGTTGCTTGCCGTAATGATTTACAGGCTTGCGTATGTGCCACAAGGTCCGACTGCGCCACGTTTATCTCTTCTTATTGCAGCGATCGGTGTATCGATGTTGCTCCAAAATCTGGCACAACTGATTTTTTCGGCAAATATACACTCTTTCCCTGCAAATGATATCATACCAATGGTGATTTATTCCGTTGGAGGTGTCAACATAAGCCTTGCTTCCATTATGACGATTGTTTCGGCTGTCAGTTCAATGGCAGGCCTTACCTTGCTTGTTCATAAAACAAAAACCGGACAAGCGATGCTTGCGGTTTCCGAAGATACGGGAGCAGCACAGCTTATGGGCGTCAATGTAAGAAGCATCGTAACATTTACATTTGCAATCGGCGCAGGACTTGCCGGTATCGGTTCGATCCTGTATTGCGTGAGGTTTCCGATCGTAAGTCCTATGATGGGCGCGCTTCCGGGTCTAAAAGCCTTTGTTGCGGCTGTTCTTGGCGGCATCGGGTCGATTCCGGGCGCAATGATCGGTGGATTTGCCATAGGGCTTTTTGAAGCGCTCGTCAATTCCGCGGGACTTTCAACATGGACAGACGGTATCGTCTTTGCAATACTGATTGTCGTGCTTCTCGTTAGACCTACAGGGTTTATGGGGCCAAGCATGGCTGAAAAAGTATAAAGAAGACTTTCCCAAACGATTGATCACTTGGTGAAAGTGACTGTTCAAACCAATTGCAAAACCGTAAATACATCAGAGCGGTTTTGCTGTTTCAATTTGGGACGAATCCAAATTGAAACTGAATTAAGGGAGTAGCGAATGAAGGAATTCAGAATACCTATGCCCGCAAGATATGGCATTAACTTGGCATTGATTGCAATGTTTCTGATTACCGGCAACGGTGTTATGACATCAGGAATGCTTTCAAGGGCTCAAGGTGCGATTGTTATCGAAGTTGGGATATTTATAATACTTGCGGTATCGCTGAACGTTGTGGCAGGATACCTTGGCCAATTGCCGCTCGGGCATGCCGGATTCATGGCAGTCGGAGCGTACTCGGCCGCGATTTTCTGGCGGAGTGACGTGCTTTCAGGGGTGCCCAGCATCATCGGTGGACTCCTCGTCGCAGGACTCATGGCCGCGATTTTCGGAATCATTATCGGCATACCGGCTTTGCGACTAAAGGGAGATTACCTTGCGATTATTACGCTTGGTTTCGGAGAAATCATTCGTGTTGTGATTATTAATTTGCCGCAGATTACCGGAGGAACACCCGGTCTTTTGAATATTCCGAGGCACACGAACTTTTTGCTTTTATATGTATGTGTGATTATAACGTGTGCTGTGATTCATATGATGATGAAGTCGCGTCATGGCAGGGCGATACTGTCTCTGCGTGAAAATGAGATCGCGGCCGAATCATGCGGTGTAAAAACGACGTATTATAAAGTCATGGCATTCAGTCTCTCCGCGTTTTTTGCCGGAGTGGCAGGTGCTTTTTATGCGGGAACGCTGGGGATGCTTACCCCGGGGCCGTTTAATTTTATGAAGTCGATCAATATTCTTGTCATGGTTGTCTTAGGCGGCATGGGCTCTATGATGGGCTCTGTCATCGCGGCCTCTATACTGACAGCGTTGCCGCTCCTCATGCAGGGGCTGAATGATTACAGGCTGATCATATACGCGCTTATGCTGATCATCGTCATGATATTCAAGCCGTCAGGGCTGATGGGAACGTATGACTTTTCGCTCAGTCGCATTTTGGAAAAAGCCGGCAATTGGATGATGACGCGAGGAGATAAAAAAGGGGGCGTGGCGTAAATGACGGAACTTAACCTAAAAGACGCTCTTGTTTCAAATCGTGGCGCGGGCAAAAGTCCGGTCATGGAATGCAAAGGCCTTGGTATTGACTTTGGTGGTCTTACCGCCGTGGATGATTTTAACTTAACGGTTTTGCCAAACGAGATTGCAGGGCTTATCGGCCCCAACGGTGCAGGCAAGACGACGGTATTCAATCTTCTGACGAAAGTGTATAAGCCTACGCGCGGAGAAATATTCCTGAATGGCAGAAACACAAAAGGCATGAACACCGTGAAAGTCAATAAGGCAGGGATTGGGCGAACGTTT
>WQWG01000059.1 GCA_009785435.1 Clostridiales bacterium | reverse complement strand
TTTAGGGATTTTCCCTGATTTCGGAGCGCAATTTTATAGTTTGGCGTTTATGGCGGCAGAAAACATCACGGGAGGTGGCATGTAAGATGACTGCGAAAAAAGGTTTGATCATCTGTGCGATCGCGGCGCTGCTGACCATCATACTGGAAATCTTGTTCGTTCAGCACAAAACGTATGATTGGTGGCACGGATTCATCGGGTTTGCGATCATTTTCGGATTTCTTGGAGGTTCCGCCTTGATTCTTGTGTCTAAGCTTTTTGGAAAGCTCGTTCAGCGAAAAGAAAATTATTACGACGGAGGCGATGACAGCGATGATTGAGTTTCATCCGGGGTTTGTATTGTTGATCGGTGCCCTGCTTGCTGCTGTCCTGCCTGCGCGGGCGCGGCAAGCCGTCATGATTTTGGCACCTTGTTTGGCGTTGTTTTTTGTTTTCATCCTGCCGGATGGCATGGTCGTAAGCCACACGTTTGTCAAAGGATTGGATTTGATCGTTCTGAAAGTAGACACACTTTCCAGGCTATTCGGTATGTTTTTTTGTGTGATTACACTCATCGGTAACATATACGCCATACGGGTTAAAAAACGAGGGGAAAGCGTAGGTAGTTTGGTCTATGCCGGAAGTTGTTTGGGCGTTGTCTTTGCGGGTGATTGGCTGACGCTTTTTCTGTTTTGGGAACTGATGGCGGTCTCTTCGGCATTCTTCATTTTATACAGCAAAACGCCGCAAGCGATCCGTGCGGGTCTGCGATATATTTTGGTTCATTTTTTCAGCGGAAACCTTTTATTGTTCGGAATCGTCTTTAAAGCAATCGCAGGGCAAACGGAGCTTTCGATTTTGAGTGAAACAGGAGGCGCTGCCTATTGGTTGATATTGCTGGGCGTCTCGATCAATGCAGCCGTGATTCCTTTCAATGCTTGGTTGACAGATGCCTATCCGGAGGGAACCATCGGTGGCACGGTTTTTCTTGGTGCATTCACCACGAAAGTTGCGATCTATTGCTTGATGCGAATCTTTCCGGGTACAGAGCTTTTGATTTGGATCGGCGTCATGATGGCGATCTACGGCGTTGTTTACGCACTTTTGGAAAACGATATCCGCAGGCTTTTGAGTTACCACATTGTCTGTCAGATTGGCTTCATCGTGGCTGCTGTGGGCATCGGCACGGAGCTTGCGCTCAATGGCGCGGCACTCCATGCGTATGGCAACATTTTGTTTAAATCGTTGTTGCTGATGTGCGTCGGTGCCGTCATTTACACGACCGGAAGACGGAAACTCACGGATTTGGGCGGCATCTACAAGGAAATGCCCGTTGTTGTCATTCTCTATATGGTGGGGGCATTTGCAATCGCCGGCGTTCCTTTGTTCAATGGATTTGTCAGCAAAGCGATGATTGTGAGTGCCGCTGCGGAAAGCGCGCCTCCGGCTGTTGGGCTTTTGCTTAATCTTGTGGGTCTGGGAACATTTTTGTCCATTTGTCTGAAGCTTCCGTACTTCATGTTTTTTGGGCCGGACAAGGGGATCAGGCTGCGAAAAAAAGTCCCTGCGAATATGATATCGGCAATGGCGGCAAGCGCGTTCCTTTGCGTTTTGTACGGCGTCGTACCCGCTTTGCTTGATCAACATCTGCTCTTTGATGTGCGTTATCAGCCGTATACGTGGAGTCATGTGATTTCAACAATTCAATTCCAGATTGCCGCGTTGGCTGTGTTTTGCATTTTTCTTCCCAAACTTGCAGGGAAGCCGACCATCTCATTGGATACGGACTGGTTTTACCGAAAACCGCTCAATGCTTTCATTTTTTTCATTGTTCATGTGACGATTTCGCTGCAAGCAAAAGCAGGTGTACTCGGAGCTTCGATGCTCAGGCTTATGGCTCCGATTTTGCAAGAGCAGGCGTATCTGCGTCATCTTGGCAAAATAAGGCATGGCCTTTTCTCTCCGATTTTTTGCAAAGATCACTACTGGTTTCCGATCGGAACAGTCATTTTTATGCTTCTTCTCATGTTTGTTGGGGTATTCGCAAATATTTTCTTCCATAATTGAACAAAAAACTGCTGTACTTTGCGTGCAAATCCTCTTATAATATAATTTGTTTAATACATTTGTTATTATTTTTCGAATTTAAAAACATTTAGAGAGGATAAAATTTATGGACGAACTTTTAATGCAAGTGGAAAAGTTACAAGTTTTTAGTCAATTTTGGATGACACTTTTCTTGTTGGTTCCGCTGGTGCTGATTGCAAGACTGGTTGTGTCGGGTACACGATATTCGGCGATCTTATTTGTTGTTATTTTTGGATTGGGCATGGGGCATCTTTTGGTTGTCAGCGGCGTGGCTACGCCGGGATTACCGGAATTTCACATGTTAGACCTGATCAGCAGAACCACCATTATTCCGCTGACCGCCTCTTTCTTTGTAGGAGGCCAGGAGCTGAGAAGAGTATTTGGCAAGAAAACCGTTCCGCCGGATACCCTCATGATGCCGTCGCTGGAAGAGGTTGCTGTAGGCACGACCAGGACGCAAATCACCTACATTGCCTGTACATTTTTCCTGCTTTTGGGCATCGAGACGCTGAGCAGATTGATCTTAGGCACACAGGCCAGTATTTTAAGCGGATACTATTCTTTGCTGGCTTACGTCGGTGTGATTTGTTCCATTGTTTTGATTGATTACAAGGCTACGATTCAAAATAAAAAACTGTACGTGAAAAAAGGCGTTTTGGAAACGGTCATGATCGTCATTATTATGATTGCTTCTTTCAATATTGCCGGTGCGATCAGGGAGACGATCGCGTTGCCTCAAATATTCTTTGCAATGTTGATGACCTGTACGCTTGGCGCGATATTCTATAAGTGGCAATTGGGGGCGACGCTAAAAGCGTTGCTATTTGCCGGACTTCCGATGGTTCTTGGTGCCAACTTCATGATTGGCGGCTCCAGATTTGGCGGAGTGTTTGATGTTGCCGGCATGAATTCCGTTTTGGCGTTCGGTTTCTTCGGCCAAGTTGTATGGATGTTTGGCGGAATTGCACTGATAATGTTCTTTGGCAAAACAGACCATGTGCGCAATTTGGCACCGGGACTCGCAGGAGGCTTGTCCCACGCGGGTCTAACCGGGGCGTGTACCGCAGGGGATCTCGGCGCGCAAGCGGCAGGCAGAGCTCCGATCATGATCAACATACCTTTTACGGCACATGTCTTTGTATTCTCGATATTGGCCATCAGCGCCGCGCAAGGACATTTGTTCATGGTTCCTGCGATCGTTGTGCTTGTGGGTGGGATTTTGTTGACCGCATGGTCGCTAAAAACGCTTCGAGTTTCGAACGGAGAAGAGGGCAAAGAGATCCGGGGTTTAATGAAATTTTCACTCGGATGGCAGCTGACCGCAATATTTGGCAGCTTTGTCCTTTTGAGTGTGTTTGGAATGAATTTTTATCATGTTGCCGTGAGCGCGACTTCTTCCCTTTCCCACTTCGGTTTGTTTGCAGCAACCCAAGGCGGAATGTTTGGGCCTGAAGTAGCAGCACTGCTTCCGCTGATCTTTGCGATGCCGTTTCTGGTTCATCCGTTTGTATTCTTCTTCTTCGGAGCAGCAATGGCAAACGACGGCCATATGCCAAAAAAACCGGTGTATTTAGTAGCACTCATCGGAGTAGTGGGCGTTGCATTTTCCATATTTTTAATTTAACAACGGCTAACAGAATGACACAATAACACAAGAAACGGGGCGCAACGATACAATGCGTCCCGCTTTTTATAAGCAAGTCAATATAAATTAAAATTGATGAAGCCAAGGAATCAAAAACGAGGTGAGAGAATGAAAAAACCACCACAACATAGGATGTCTGTTACCGCGCGCGTCGCCGTATTGGCGATGGTGTTCACCTTTCTGTTTGCCGCAACGATAACCGTTTTAAGTTATTTTACATATCGCAACGCATCCATTGTTCATCACGCGGAAAAGGCACTTGGCATTGCGAACGCGACGGTATCCATCATCGACCCGGAAAGGTTCTATGACTCGATGCAACAGAACGAGCCGGACGATTACTGGCATTATATAAGAGCGCACATGGACGAAATCTTTACTCGGATATACGGTTTGACCTACCTTTATATCATCGTTCCGTATGGCGAGGGGCAATTCGCTTATTTCATGTCGGCCACTCGGCCGGGTGAACCTGAATTTGTGTACTTCATGCAGGTGGAGCAAGACCTGTACGCATACAGTGAGCATGTTTTTGCCGCTGTCCGCGATGGCGCACCCCATATGACAGGCGCGGTGTATTCCGGCCACTGGGGTGTACTGATCTGTGGCTTCGCGCCGATCATCCGAGCAAACGGTCAAGTCCTCGGACTTGTAGGTGCTGATTACACCGCAGCGGATGTTTTGGCCGCCAGCAATCAATTCGGCCTGCGGATATCCGGCTTTGCGCTGCTGGTCACTGTGCTGTTCGGGATCGTATTGACATTTTCGCTATACCGAAACGAAACGAAACTGACCACTGCGCAGGAGAGGGAGCGGGAAATCAACGAAGCCAACAGACAGCTCGCCGCAGAAAACGCTGCTCTGGACAGTTTATCCCGCATGAAAACCGAATTTATAACCAACATCACCCATGAAGCCAAAACACCCCTTTCCGTTATATCCGTACACGTTCAACAGGCGCAGGAAGTTTTTGAGGAGTTGGGGCTTGAAAACGGCGATGTAACGATCGGCCATGAAAAGCTGAAAGCAGACAGCGAAATGATCAATAGCTCTTTGAAAAAGGCACAAGCGGAAATCATGCGCGTGTCGCGTCTTGTCAACAATGTCTTATGGGTCACTTCCGCACAGGAAAGCAGAGAGCATATGAAGCCGCTCGATATTGGCCGATTGATCGAAAACGGCGCAGAAGCATACCGCGGTTTGATTGCAAAGCAG
>WQWG01000058.1 GCA_009785435.1 Clostridiales bacterium | reverse complement strand
TCAGAAAGTTTCGGAAGAAATCGAAGAGGCGGTCAAGTCGTATGCTGTGGCTAAAATGCGTGAAGCAATACAGACCGTTGATAAGATGGAACGTCTTGAAAATATGGATGCGGTTGAGAAAGAAACAAAAGAACATTTTGCTGAGATATACCCAGACAATGGAAAAGATATATCCTCTGTGCTTTATGGTATAAAAAAAGCACAGGTAAGAAGCATGATCGTTGATGATGGCATCAGGCCGGACAATAGGAAAAGCAATGAAATCAGACCGATTTGGTGTGAAGCCGGTGTTCTTCCGAGGACGCATGGAACAGGACTTTTCACAAGGGGTCAGACGCAGGCGCTTTCTGTAGCGACGCTTGGCCCAATGGGCGAAGCTCAGACGATCGATGGGATCTCAGAAGAAGTCGAAAAGAGATATATGCATCACTATAACTTCCCGCCGTATTCCGTAGGCGAAGCAAGGCCTATGAGAGGCGCGGGCAGAAGAGAAATCGGGCATGGCGCTCTTGCTGAGCGTGCGCTCATTCCGGTTCTTCCGACCGTTGAAGATTTCCCTTACGCGATCAGAGTCGTGTCCGAAATATTTTCGTCAAACGGATCGTCATCGATGGCCTCCGTTTGCGGCAGCACGCTTGCGCTCATGGATGCGGGTGTTCCAATCAAAGCGCCGGTCGCGGGAATCGCGATGGGGCTGATTGAAAAAGACGGCAAAATGGCGATTCTTTCAGACATACAAGGCATGGAAGATTTCCTTGGAGACATGGACTTTAAAGTCGCGGGCACAAAAAATGGTATTACAGCAATTCAGATGGACATCAAAGTGCACGGGCTTTCCAGACAGATTCTTGAGGATGCGCTCAAGCAAGCCCACGAGGGAAGAATGCATATCATGGCTCAGATAATGGAAGAGCTAAGTGCGCCGAGACCGGAGCTTTCGCCGTATGCGCCTCGAATTATTTCGATGATGATACACCCTGACCATATCAGAACAGTCATAGGGCCGGGCGGCAAGACGATCAATAAGATTATCGCGGAGACCGGAGTGAAAATTGACATTGATGATACAGGCCTGATTTATATCGCGGCACCTGACATGGAAAGCGCAGCGAAAGGCGTAAACGCGATTGAACTTCTTCTCAAAGATGTTGAAGTCGGAGAAACGTATGAAGGCAAGGTAACAAGACTGATGCAGTTCGGGGCGTTCATCGAAATTCTTCCGGGCAAAGAGGGTCTGCTTCATATCTCGAAGATGGCGAAAGAAAGAGTTGAAAAAGTAGAAGATGTGCTGGACGTTGGAGATATCGTAAAAGTAAAAGTTACGGAGATCGACAACCAGGGCAGAATCAACCTTTCAAGGAAAGAGCTGCTGAACGACGAGATTATTAAAAAATCGAATTAAGACAATAGACAGAGGGGGCGTATCGGTTTGGTATGCCCCTTTTTTATGGCACAAGAAAATTTTGATTGACGCTTGTGGTGACACGGATTATAATGAAAACAGATGAGGAGCCACAGATGGCAACCTCAGTAATAAAAAAGTAAGTCATAACTCGTCGGTTGCAACTCCAGGCGAGTTATTTCTTTATTTCAACAATTGTTGCGTATGTAACAATCAATATTACAATCAACGAAAAAGTATCCATAAAGGCATCACTCCTCTCATCGAAAATCCGACAAGAGTTCAATCTCCTTTCTACCTTGTCGGTATCAAGAGATTGCCGCCTGCACGTCTATAAGGTAGCGAAAATTCAACGCTCTCCTCATCTGTAATATTTAGGATATCATAACTTACAACATATGTAAATAAAATAATTTTGTGGAAAATAATGTGGTGTTATTCAAAAGATAATAGTGCAACAATGCTATCATTCTTACCATTGTTTTTTCACGAATGAACCTCTGTAGTTGTTATAAACGGAGAGTACATCATAATTGCGTGGTTTTCGGCTACAAACTCATCCTCTAATAAATTGCCCTGTGAATCATATTTTTTTCGGTGTATTAAATTGTGGCGCGTGTAGCCTCCCCAATATTGGGATTGTATTACATGTTCCTTTTCGTACACTTCGTATTTGGATTTCGGCGAGGAACTGCATAACCATGTACCCTCCAAGTATTCTGCCGTAATTTCCAACATAAGCTGAAAAGTGTGTGATGTATTATTTTTTATCATCAAGTCGCCATAGTTGTAAAAACAGGTTGCACCGCTGCCAAATGGCTGCGTTCTATTTGAATCGGGAAAAACATCGTACCCATGGCGGTGCCGCTCTACTACGGTAAGCGGTGTATGAATTGTCATCCAGTAAATAAGGTTTGATAACTGGCAAAGCCCTCCGCCGATTGCAGCCGTTACCGTTCCGCTTTTAAGCACCATCCCGTTTTGATAGCCTGCGCCTTTTGTCGGCTTGCCAATGAGCTGCCAAAAGGAAAATGTTTCACCGGGGTTGAGTGTTGCAAGATTCATTTTCGGCACGGCAATGTTCAAGTTTACTACTTTATTGGTTTGCAAATACATATCCACATCTTTGAGTTGCCTGTATAACGGCGTTTTATGAGAGAAGTATGGATGAGGAAGCATGGCATTGCATTTTGTGGCAAATTTATAATTTCCGAATAACAAGTTTAAATGTTTTTTGAATGTGAAATATTTTTTTCCAAAGTATAACCTTATATCGCTTCGCTTTTTGGGTCTTGTGTAAGGATTTTTTCCCATACTCCCCCTCCTATCAACGATATCATCGCAACTTCTGCATAATTGACGCAGTGATTTCATCTTGCAAGGTTGTTAACGGAAAAATGCGGGTGAGCGGCATATCGGTGCCATATATCGTTGAATTTCGATTTGGATCAAACCATTGTGAGGATAGGCGTGTATATTGCGCATGGTTAATCCAATCTTCATCCATGAGATATTCCATAGATGAAAAAATTGTTTTCTGCTGTATCCCATCGTTGGTAAATGTAAGATGATAATAGCTTATCCGGTCACACCAGCTATGAGAAATAAAGTGAATGATTCTTCCAGTGGGGTCAATAAAGAAAGAATTATAATTATCGACGATCATATCAATTTCCCTATACGCCCCATCTATTAACCGGAACATCACGCTCATAACATCGCAAGTCCCCCAAACGCCAAACGTGACTAAAATTTCCGGAATTCCATCGAGGTCTATGTCATACAAAGCAAATCGAAAGGCATTAAGATCAGAAGCACGTATAAATGGGCTTTCAGTAATCATATTTCCCTCACGGTCAAAATAATTTCCATCCCCCAAAAAGTCAAATCGAATCCTGCCATCCGGCCAGTGACTACGAGTGCCGCCCATAAAGATGACGGGGGTGACATCGCTCTCATCCAGTCGTATTATAATCTCTCCAGCAGAGTGTGACACGAAGAATTCTCCTGTCTCGACATCCAACCAACCAACGTGGCCTTGGGGAATTGAGGGAAAACCGCTCAAAAAATCTTCCAGTACTGTTCGCACATCTTCGGTTAAATCGTCAATGGTTATATTAAACTCGCCGGTACGTACAACATTTGGCAAGTCGGCAGCAGCTTGCAAAAATTCAGATCGATTGTCAATCGTTACGCTACTTGTGCAGAAGTGTGCAACATATGGCAAGTTGGCAATTTGTTCGTCAATGGCGGCGTCTGCCTCGTCGTCATACGCAACATTTGTCAAATCGGCAGTTTGTTCGTCATTGGCTATATCTGTTTCACTGTCATGCGCAGCATTTGGCAAGTCAGCATTGGCACACGACATCATTGTGAAGAATATTATCATCACCAGAAAAAGAACTGTGAATGTTTTCAACTTCTTTGCTTGCATGCGAACCTCCATCTCGAAAATATAGCTTTACTTAACCATTTTGTATCCGGATATTTCGTTTTCTTTTTGGACTTATCCAATACGTTATTGATTATGAGACGTATTTTATAAGATTTTGTTCCCATTATAAATGAGCTTTTACAACTGCGTTTCACGCTTCCATCGGATATAGTTATATGCCAATTGAATCGTACTGGCGAATATGATTAAAACACTCAATATTTGAGGAGTGAGATGAGGAATCTTAAAAACATGAAGTTCTTCCACAAAGAGAAAACAAGCCACAGCAACTACGAGCATAATAGGCATTTGCCATAGTGTCCTTATAAACTTTCTTCGGTAGCTCAATTGCCAATAGTTGAAACAAAAACCTTTATCAACTTTCTCCGTTTTTTCAATCATATCAGTCATTGGAATTTCTCCTTTTTTGGCAATAATTAATAATATGATTATACATAAAACGTGATGAATAAGCAAGATGAAAATTGTTAAAACATGGTAAAATAATTTGACTTATCTCACCATACACGGTACAATAACAGACAAGTTACCGGGAAGCGCAGAATAGAGAGGGCAGTGGAAAAATGGATTTTGAAAAAGGAACGCAAATAGAACTTGAAATTATCGATATAAGCACAGAAGGACAGGGGATTGGAAAGAAAGATGGCATGACTGTCTTCATTTCCCGGGGAAAAGAGCCTCTTGTCTATGGCGATGTTGTGCTTGCGGAAATCGAAGAACATAAAAAGCGGTTTGTGAAAGCAAGCGTAAAAGAAACCATAAAGCTTTCGGCGTTCAGAAATCCTCCGAGCTGCGGTTATTTTGAAGAATGCGGCGGATGCATGCTTCAAAATATGACGTATGAGGGTCAGCTTGCCTTGAAAGAAAAACAAATCAAAGATAAATATATAAGGCTTGCGGGCATCAAAGACCCGAACATCAATCCCATCATTGGCATGGAAAGCCCATTTCGATACAGAAATAAAACGCAAATCGCGGTCGGAAAGGAGGGCGTAGGCTTTTTCGGCACAAAGAGCCATAACGTGGTTGATTGCAAAACATGCAGCATCAATTCAAGGCCTGCCGAAGTCATTGCAGAGGTGGTC
>WQWG01000057.1 GCA_009785435.1 Clostridiales bacterium | reverse complement strand
CAATGGCGGTAACGGAGGCAACGGTGGAAATGGCGGCAACGGCGGAAATGGTGGAAACGGAAGCAATGGCTATGGCTACAATCCTCCCGGAAATGGTGGGAATGGCGGAAATAATGATACGACCACGCCGGGAAGCGACAACGAACTGGTTTCCGGTGGAGACAGCGTCATTGAAATCGGTGCAGAGGACACACCATTAGGGGAGTGGACTTGGGATGAATATTCGCAAACATGGATCATTGATGAATTACCGGTGCCGATGGATTCGGAGATTCCGCAGACAGGGCTTTCAGGCAACGCGCTGAACTGGTTCATGCTTGGACTTTCGTTGATGATGATTGCAATACTGGCATTTCAAAAAAGAAGAAATCAGACGAATTAAAAATAAAAAAATATTTGACGAACAAACGTATTTGTGTTAGTCTATTCCCATAGAAAAGCAATGACGGAGAGAAAGATATCCTCAATCAGCAAGTCGATCGATTGTCGGCATGTAAGAGATTCTGCGGTTGGTGCAAGCAGGTGCTGACAGATATGTAAATACACTCCCGAGCCGGTGTTTTGAAACGAAGTAGGAACACCCGGATGCCCACCGTTATCAGGGTAGGAATTGTTAGATTCTGCTGAGAGGCGGCATAAAAAGCTGCAATCAGGGTGGTACCGCGGGAAAGTAATTCTCGTCCCTGAGCAAGTCCTAGCTTGCTCAGGGACTTTTTTTTGGCAAGACCCAAAATTAGAGTCTATGAACAAGAACAATCCGAACGACAATCAAATTGAAAAGGAGAACGATCATGTCCAAAGTAACATTCTTATCAGGAGAAAACATTCCAATCGAAATGCACAAGGTGCGTATGGTGCAAAAAATCAATCTGCTTCCGGTTGAAGACCGACTGGCGTATATGAAAGAAGCCGGTTTTAATACATTCCTGCTCAAAAACCGTGAAGTATTTCTGGATATGCTGACGGACAGTGGCGTCAATGCCATGAGTGAAAACCAGTATGCCGCAATGATGCAGGCAGATGACAGCTATGCCGGGTCGGAAACATATTACAGGTTGGAAAGCGTCATACAAGATCTTTTCGGTACAGAATACTTTTTGCCGACCCATCAGGGACGCGCATGTGAAAATATCATATCGCAGGTATTTGTAAAACCGGGAACAGTCGCACTGACGAATTATCACTTTACGACAACACAAGCACACATCGTGGTCAACGGGGGCACCGTTGAAGAGATCATCAGCGATGAGGGGCTTACGATACAGAGCGATAATCCGTTTAAAGGCAATATTGACATTGATAAACTGAATGAGTCGATCAAAAGAATCGGGAAAGAAAAAGTTTGTTTTGTCCGCATAGAGGCGGGAACCAATCTGGTTGGAGGGCAACCGGTTTCCATGCGCAACATGCGTGAAGTTTCCGAGATTTGCCGCAAACACGGAATCTTGCTCGTCTTCGACGCAAGCTTATTGGCGGACAACTTATACTTCATCAAGACCCGTGAAGAAGCGTACAAGAATGTTGAAATCAAAGACATCATGCGCGAAATGATGGCTTTTATGGACATTTCTTATTTCTCTGCGCGCAAACTTGGCGCGGCCAGAGGCGGCGGGATCATGACGTCCAATAAAGAACTGTATCTGCCGATGCGTGAGCTGATACCGCTTTATGAAGGATTTTTGACGTATGGCGGTATGTCCGTGCGCGAAATGGAAGCGCTTGCGGTCGGGCTTGTGGAAACGACCGATATGGATGTCATCAGCCAGACTCCGATTTTTGTTGAAGCGTTATGCAACGAGCTGCTTGCGAAAGGGGTTCCGGTTGTAACGCCTCCGGGCGGCCTTGGCTGCCATGTGGATGCCAAAGCATTTTGTTCACATATTCCGCAAGAACAGTACCCGGCAGGAGCGCTTGCTGCGGCGTTGTTCATCGCGAGCGGCGTCAGAGGGATGGAACGCGGCACATTAAGTGAAATGCGTAATGCGGACGGCAGTCAGCCGCTTGCGGTGATGGAGCTTGTCAGGCTTGCGATACCAAAACGCGTGTATACGTTGTCACACATAAAATATGTAGCGGATCGTATCGCTTGGCTATACAAAAATCGCCATTTGATTGGTGGACTGGAGTTTGTTGAGGAGCCAAAAGTATTGCGCTTTTTCTTCGGGCGTTTGAAACCGCTTGGCGATTGGGCAGATCAGTTGGCGAAACAATTCCGTAAGGATTTTGGAGACAGCCTGTAATTAGAATTGATAAGGAGGGTACGATTCGTGCTACACAATCTGTTCAGTCCGTTTACAATGAAGAATAAAACAGTCAAAAACCGCTTGGTCGTTCCGGCGATGGTCTCAAATTATTGTGATTTTGACGGGAACGCAACGGAGCAATACATCGCGTATCATGAGGCGAAAGCAAAAGGCGGGTTTGGGCTGATCATTACAGAAGCACATCTCGTTACCCCCGAGCGAAAGCCGCAGGCCGGGTTATGGCACGACGAGCAAATTGAAAGCCATCGCAAACTGACCGAACGGGTTCACAAACACGGCGCGCTTGTGATTGCTCAGCTGATCCATAATGGCAGGCAGACAAGCGAGCGTTCTGCCTGTGGCGAGATATACGCTCCGTCCGCGATGCAATGCCCGTTCAGTCCGGACATGCCGGTTGAACTCACGATGGGTCAGATTGAAGCGTTGGTTGAAGCGTTTAGCGATGCTGCGCTTCGGGCGAAGAAATGTGGGTATGACGGCGTTGAAGTCCATGGCGCTCACGGGTATCTGATCGCGCAATTTATGTCGCCGTACTCGAACAAAAGAACAGATCGTTACGGCGGAAATGTAATGGGGCGTTTGCGTTTTCCGATTGAGATCATCGAAGATATACGCCGAAAATGCGGTGACGATTTCATCATAGGCTTTCGAATTTCAGGCGATGAATTTGTCGAGGGTGGATTGACGATTGAAGACACGGCAGCGATTGCCATGATTTTGGAGGGCATCGGGATTGATTTCATCCATGTGAGCGCAGGGACATACGCTGCAAGTGAGGTGATCATTCCGACCGCCAGCATACATCATGGATGGAATGTCAATGCCGCCGAGGAGGTCAAAAAGGTCTGTTCGATCCCGGTCATTACGGTCGGACGTATCAATGACCCGATCATTGCGGAAAGCGCCATTAAAGCCGGGAAAGCAGATTTTGTGGCGATGGGCAGGGCTTCACTTGCTGACCCTGAGATGCCAAACAAAGCGAAAGCCGGCCAATTTGAAGACATCCGCAATTGCATGGGCTGTAATGTGGGCTGCCTCGGATTGCTGTACAAGGATGCTCCGATTCAATGCGTTTTAAATCCGCTTTTGGGCAGAGAACACGAATATACAGTCGAAAAGACCGGAAACAGTAAAAGCGTCGCTGTCATTGGGGCGGGGCCTGCAGGGCTTTCCGCTGCGATCGCGGCCGCTTCCATCGGGCATCACGTGCGGGTTTATGAAAAAGCGAACCGTGCGGGAGGCCAGTTCAGAGTGGCGTCGATCCCACCAACAAAAGGCGAAATCAGCAGCTTTATCAAGTGGCAGGAAACGCAGCTCGAACAATTGGGAATCAAAATTGAATACAACACCGATGTTACCGTCGATTTCATGAAAGCGAATCCGGCGGATGTTGTCATCGTTTCAACAGGCGGCGTACCGATCGTTCCGAACATAAAAGGCGCGGATTTGCCGCTTGTGTGTACAGCGCTTGATGTGCTGAACGGAACAGTCAAAGTCGGCTCTAAGATCGTCGTCATCGGAGGCGGCAAGACCGGAGCGGAAACGGCGCATCATTTGGCGCTCCAATTGAAAAAAGTAACGCTCGTGGAAATGCAGCGAGCCGTTGCCTTGGATGCGGCCTCTAACCTGAGGCGGCAACTGGTTGGCTTTCTGGAAAAGCGGAATGTGAACATCATGGTGAATACGACCGTAACCGAGATTACAGAAAACAGCGTCAAGGTCAAAGGAAAGACAGAGATGGAAATTCCCGCCGATACGGTTGTTTTGGCCATCGGGACAAAATCAGACGATCAATTGACCGGCGAACTTGCCAATGCGGGATTTGAAGTGAAAGTGATCGGCGATGCGGCGAACGTAGGCACAGTGATGGAAGCGATCGAGCAGGGCTTTGAGACAGGAAGAATGATATGATGCATATGACAAAAGAAACCGAAGAAAAACTGGCTTGTTCATTGACGGCTGAAACGACAGAACTATTGCCGTTTTTGCCGTATCTGCTTCAAGATTTTTGGGAACTTGGAAGCGACCCCGATGTGGTGATTGAACTGATCGAAAAACATGTCACGTTATCACGCAATACAAGGATACTGGATTTGGCTTGCGGCAAAGGTGCGATCGCGGTGAAAGCCGCTCAAAAGCTTGGTGTAAATGTAAAAGGCGTTGATTTGATTCCCGATTTCATTGAAGATGCCAAGCATAAGGCGAAAGAATATCATGTTGGTGATTTGTGCGCGTTTGCGGTCGGTGATGTGAACGAAGCGGCTCAGACAGAAAGAGATTACGATTGCGTTATTTTTGGAGCTGCGGGAAACGTACTGGGTGATCCGTCCGAAATGTTAGACAAGCTAAAGGCCGTGATTAAAACGGGCGGGTATATTTTGATTGAAGAATGCTATCTGCCGGATGACGGAAAACAGGAAGATGTGCGGTACACCAATTATGCGTTTCTCACTGAAAAAGATTGGATGGATTTGTTCAAGGAGAAAGGGCTTGACTTGGTCGAAACAGCCGAAAGTGAGGAATCCGATAGCGATTCGGGCATGGCGAATATCATCACAAGAGCAGGTGAGCTTATCGAACAACATCCCGGCAAGAAAGCGCTGTTTGAGGGATACATCCGTAGTCAGCAAAACGAATATGACGATATTGACAACAGCCTTGTCGGCGCTACGTGGATTTTGAAAAAAACATAAATATTTGAAAGGGAGCAGATCATTTGATCATGCTCCCGCTTTTTT
>WQWG01000056.1 GCA_009785435.1 Clostridiales bacterium | reverse complement strand
GTTGCGGCGACTCCGCCATGTGTCATATACGCTTTGCTGCTTGCGGCGATGTTGTTTATTTACATAGGGCTTGGCGTTCAGTGGGTTGCTTAAATCAATAATTCATTTTGTTCCATATAGCGTAAAAACCGCTGCCTCTGCACTTCGTGCGCATGGGTTAGCGGTTTTTACCTTATTTATGTAGCTTTCCGAATATTTTTTATTTGCCATCGCCTCATTTCGTTATCTGGGTTCAATGATCAGCTTGATCGCTGTCCGTTCTTCGCCCTCGATCTGAATATCCGTAAATGCCGGAATGCATACGAGATCAATGCCACCCGGCGCTACAAACCCCCTCGCGATCGCGATCGCTTTCACCGCTTGATTCAGCGCCCCTGCCCCTATGGACTGAATTTCGGCTCCCCCTTTTTCCCTCAAAACACCGGCCAATGCGCCTGCTACCGAATTTGGATTTGATTTCGCTGATACTTTTAAAACTTCCATTCCTTACTTCCTCCTTAATCAATTGATGAACACCCCTTTTGCCGGGTCGTCTTGTAGCTTCTATTGTATCGCTTCCTTTTTCTCTCTTGTACATAAATTTTGCGACAAAAAACTACCTTTGTATACATATTTTTTCTCTGTTCTAAGCGCACGTATTTTTTTTGCAGCATACTTGCAATTTTCTACATAATTGTTTATAATGTGCGTAGGGTTATCCCCCCCTTTGGGAAACCTCACTAATCTCTAATCCGAATACCCCTTTTGAACAAAATAGACTGCCCCCTGTAGTCTATTTTGTTCTTTACTTACCTAAAAAGGTTGTGATTAAAACGCATTATATAAACGAAACCCATATATGGGACTACGATACATCGCATGCTTTTGACATGTATTTTAAAGACTGCAAAATCTGCGTCCTGGACATCGAGACGACAGGGCTTTCACCGGAGCGCTCCCATTTTGTCATCGGCAGCCTGCTTTCGATCGAAGACGGCGAAGCGCGACTTTTGCAATATTTTGCCGAAAGCGTGGACGAAGAAAAGAAACTGCTCGCCGAATACGTCGCCGAAGCCACCAAGTACGATGTCCTTTTGACGTATAACGGGAAGCACTTTGACATTCCGTTTCTTTTGTCCCGAGCGGATAAACTGGAACTCGATGTTTTTGATATGCCGTACAACCTTGACTTGTACCTCGTTTTGAACGGACACTCATCGCTGCGAAAGCTGCTTCCGAATTTAAAACAAAAGACCGTTGAAAACTTCATGGGGCTATGGCCATACCGCACCGATACCATTTCCGGAGCAGAAAGCGCGATGCTCTATCATCAATACTTATACTTAAAAGAAAACTTTGAAGATACTGCCGAATGCATGAATGTCATGTTGCTTCACAACAAAGATGACGTACTGCAGCTTGGCAAACTTCTGCCCATACTTGAAAAAACGGATTTTCATAAGGCAATGCACCGCCTCGGGTTTCCCGTCATTTTCGGTGATACAAAACTTTTTGTACAAAACATCGCGTTTGAAAAGAATGGACTCAAAGTAAGCGGAACGCAAATAGGCACCCCGATCGAATATGTTTCATACGGCAACGATATGAGCGGCTGCCTCATCCGGTTTGAACAAAAGCGTCAAACCTTTGAAATTTCTGTCCCACTATTGAAAAAATCCGGTTTAACCATCATGGATTTGCGAAAACTTCCGATTGATGTATGCGAACAATTTTTAAAGTTTCCAAATTTTGAAAGCGAATATCTTGTATTTCGGAGTCATAATGATATAAAATATATGGAAGTCAACTTTTTTATAAAGACTTTTTTATTAAAAGTATTAGAGGTTATCTCATGAAAACACGAACAAGGCTGGATGCTGTATTTGAAAAAGCGTTTCCTGTCCCTTTTGATGATGGTTCTAAATTTGTTTTTTTCAGCGACATCCATAGGGGCGATGACAGTCTTTCCGATGAGTTTGGCAGAAACAAACACATCTTTTACCATGCGCTCGATTATTATTACCAAAATGGTTTCACGTACGTCGAGATCGGCGATGGGGACGAGCTTTGGGAGTACCCAAACTTTGAGGTGATACGAAGCGCGCATACGGCCACGTTTGAAATGCTTAAAATGTTTTATGACGACAACCGTTTCTATATGCTGTTTGGCAACCACAATATGCAGTTCAGCAACGATGATTATGTTAAAAAAACATTGTACAGGGTCTATGACGAATATTTGGGCGAGGAAGTCGATTTGTTTCCCGGCATCACGGTGCATGAAGCGCTGGTCTTGATCCACAGAGACACGAGGCAGGAAGTGTTTGTCGTCCATGGACATCAAGGAGACTTGTTGAACGATCAACTGGCTCCGATTTCACATTTTATCGTCAAGTTCTTCTGGCGCTTTATGCATAATGTTCTGGGCATCAACTACGCGGCAAGCCCCGCGAAGAGCAGGCGTAAAAGACATAAGGTCGAAAAGCGATATACGAAATGGAATACAAACCATGACATCATTATCATATGCGGACATACACACCGGCCGAGGTTCCCGTCACCCGATGAACCTGCGTATTTCAACACCGGGTGTTGTATGCATCCGCGAGGCATAACGTGCCTTGAATTGATCTATGGAAAATTTGTACTGGTCACATGGAATGTGCATACAAAACGCGACGGTTCTCTGTATATCAAACGCACCGCTTTAAAAGGCCCCGAGCCCATCAGAAGTTACTCCCATAAAACAAGTGAGAAAGGTTGATTTGAGTTATGAATTATCAGGAGTTCACAAGAAAAATAAAAGCAGACAGCTTCAAAATGGCTTCCCTGCCACACGATATGAGAAACGAAGCGCTTTTGGCAATCATCAAAGCGCTGTCTGAAAACAGCGACGCCATCGTAAGCGCCAATGCTAAGGATCTTAAACATGCGGAAGCGGATCATTTGGCCGGCCCTCTTTTAAGCCGACTCAAATTTGATGCACATAAGTTGCAAGAAACGTTAAACGGAATATCGGATTTGGTCAAGCTGCCTGATCCTTTGTTTCAAACCGTACTTGAAAGAGAACTGGATGCAGGGCTTACGCTTTTTAAAGTGACTTGCCCGATCGGTGTCATCGGGGTTATCTTTGAGTCAAGGCCGGACTCACTGATCCAAATCGCCGCTTTGTGCATCAAAAGCGGAAACTGTTGTATCTTAAAAGGCGGAAGCGAAGCCGCGCACACAAACCGCATCCTGTTCGACATCATCAAAGACGCCGGCATCAAAGCCGGTTTGCCGGATGGTTTCGCCGCGCTTGCGGAAAGCCGCGCGGACATCAACGAGCTTTTGAAGTGCCATGAGTCCATCGACCTGATCATACCCAGAGGCTCAAACAGTTTTGTACAATACATCATGGAAAACTCCAAAATACCTGTGATGGGTCACGCGGACGGCGTATGCCATATCTATGTCGACAAAAGCGCCGATCTGCACAAGGCGATCCCGATCATCATAGACGCGAAAACACAATATGTCGCCGCATGCAACGCGACGGAAACCCTGCTTGTGCATAAAGACATCGCAGCTAGGCTGCTGCCCATACTGAAAGAGGGGTTTGACGAAAAAAACACAACATTGAGAGTCTGCTCCACCGCAAAGGAAATCATTGATTGCGAAATCGCAACAGAAAACGATTTTATGACGGAATATCTCGATTATACATTGGCGGTCAAAATTGTGGATTCCATAGAGGATGCCATATCGCATATCAATCTGTACGGTTCGCACCATACAGACGGCATCATCACCGAAGATGCGACTGCCGCAGAGATGTTCATGGGATTCGTGGATTCCGCCGGCGTCTACCAAAACTGTTCTACAAGGTTTGCTGACGGGTTCAGATACGGGTTTGGCGCGGAAGTCGGCATCAGCACGGGAAAACTTCATGCGCGGGGGCCTGTAGGGCTTGACGGGCTTGTGAGTTATAAATACAAATTGTATGGCAACGGCCATATCGTCGCCGACTATTCGGAGGGCCGAAAATCGTTTCATTTTAAAGACAAGTAATATGAACCTAGGCAGCGCCCGCTAAGGCACATGAGGCTTTAGCGGGCGTTTTTTTACTTCTTGTTTTTAAATTAATGTAATGCGTAATTCCTTTCCTAGTCCGTGCGCTAATTTCTGCACAAACTCCAGTGAGGGATTATAATTTCCGCTCTCAAACCTCGATATGTTGCTTTGTTTTGTTCCTGCTCTTTTTGCCAATTCCGCTTGCGTAATGCCTTGCTCTGTCCTTGCGAGTATAATCTGCTCTATCAATTCATATTGAGGTCGTAACGCTTCATATTCAGAACTTATTTCGTCATTGTTTAAAAGTTCTTTCCTCAGCTCACTCCAAGGCTTTGAAGGTTTATTCGCCATTTTCAATCCTCCTTAAATAATCGTCCATGTATGTTTTGGCCATTTCAAGCTCTATCGTTGGCGTTTCATTTCCCTTTTTAACAAACCCATGCAAAAGTATGAATGTGTTACCCACAGGTAAAAAGTAGAAAACCCTCGAAGCATCGGAACCTTGCTGTATTCTTAATTCCCATAGGCCTTTGTATTTTTTGCCTTTGATCGGCTTTGCGTAAGGCTCTTTTATGTTTGTTCCTAATTTTTCTAATAAATCGATTTCCCAAAGGACTTTTGCACTGTGCTTTGGGGGAAGCGATTCAATAAAATCTTTAATCGGGCTTTCTTCATTCTTTTTTATGTAGTAATCAACTTTCCAATCCACAATACCACCGTCCTTACAAATATATCATATGCGATATGAGATGTCAACGTGAATCTTTTTGCACACCAACTCCACGCATTACATCTCCCTCGTGTTTAATGATATACGTTTTTACAATTTTTGTCAATTGAAAAATTTGGTTTTATTTACTTTTTTGTGAATTTAATGTTTGAATCTTTTGCAGAAGCAATAAAGATTTGAACGTTGGATTAATTCAAAAAGCGCAAGCAATAAACCCCCTATGCTTTAGCGATGGGGACTCACACAAAAACCATTTGAATCAACACCATATATAAGACTGTACTGCTGGCCATGGCCAGCAGACTGTTTTTTGTCAATTTATATAGCAGCACAACGACGGCAATGCAAAGCAGTTCCGGGATTCCGTGCGGCCAAGTCAAAGG
>WQWG01000055.1 GCA_009785435.1 Clostridiales bacterium | reverse complement strand
TTTCTCATGAAGTTCATTCGGGCCTCCCCTGTCTCCTGTCGTGCCCGGATCTCTTCCGCCATGCCCGATATCAATAAAAATCAGACGTTGAGCCGCCGCTTCATTCATTCTTCCAAGGGGTGCGAAACCAGCCGGCACTTGTATATCTGAATTCGCTGTTTCTTCACCGTTTGTGGCTTCATCCTCTTCTTTGGCTTCGTTCTCTTCTTCGTTTACTTCTGTATTTTCTTCTGTGTTTTCATCTTCCGGAATAAAAGGTGACGTAACGAGAACCGTCCGCTCCAGTTCATCCCAATCTACATCACTTCCAAGCGCTTCCACCGTAAAACGGACAGGAATCATTGTATTGCTGTAAACTTCTCCCGGGCGGGCGATGATCATCGCAGGCACCTCGAGCGTTTGCGCCGCTCCATCTACCCATGCAATATTTGAATCTACCGTCAGTACCACCAAAGAATCCCCAAGGGAAACCACAACTTCCTGCCGTTCCTCATCCCACTCTACATTTCCATCCATCGCTTCAAAGAGCGCCCTTGCAGGGATTAAGGTTCTTTCGTTGATGATAATGGGCGACATATCACTCTCTGAAAATGCGATTTCTTCACCGTCAAGCAAAAGTCTGACAGGATACTCTTCAAGAAGCGCGATCGCCTCGTCAATATCCTGTTGTGTAATGGCGTTATTCGCAAATACAACCGATGGCATTGCAAAAACCATAACCATTATACACGAAAACAGCAACAAAAATCTTTTCATATCAATCCTCTTTTCTCGCCACAATAACTTGTCATTTTCCAAAATTCGACCATTTAATTATACTATTCTTTGAAAGAAATTGAAATGAAATTTTAAATGTAACAGAAATGTAAACTTAACCATTTCCAAAACGGATTTATGATGTATAATAAAACAAGAACAATTTTACGGGGGATTTTGATGTTCAAGGACAAACGAATGGAAAACACCGAAGAAAAATACTTACATTACAAACAAGAAGTTGTTGTCGCGGTTGGAGATGCAGACTTTAACGGACACATCAAACCAAGCGCGATCATGGGCTATTGCCAGGACATCGCTACAACGCATGCGGGCATACTCGGTTTTGGCCACAAGGATTTGCTTGCCAGGAATTTGGTTTGGGTCATGATTCGTATGAGTTTCAAAGTCATCAAAAGCCCAAAAATCGGCGAAACATTGATCATCAAAACCTTTTGCGAAAAGCCAAACAAATTGGATGTCAACCGCGGATATTACATTAACAATATGGCCGGTGAAACCGTGATCTTTGCTTCATCGAAATGGTGCGTACTGGATATGAATACGCATAAAATCAGCCTTTTAACACCGCTCTTTGAAAAATATGTTGATGCCGATTTTATTCCTTATCAGCCGCTTGATGACGCAAACCCCAAGATTCAAGCATTGTCTGCTTTGGACTTAACGATCGAGGATACTTTTAGGGTACAAGTCACCGATTTGGATCAAAATTTTCACATGAACAACGCCCGTTACGGCGACATCATTCTCAATGCTTGTGGTGTCCAAGCGCTAAAAGAGAATCGCATCTCACGCATCGATTTGAATTTTATATCCCAACTTTTTATCGGGGATGAATACGAAGTGTACAAAGCACAAAAGGACAACATGACATTTGTCGAAGCAAAAAAATCCGATTCAGATACGATCATCTTCCGCGCGCGCGTCGCGTGGCAAACCTGAAAGCATCATGTCATCAAGAAAGGATGAAACAATGAAAAAAACAACCACACGAATTTCAATCAAGCTTTTCTCGATGTTGCTTATATTGGTTATGGCACTGGCCTCTCCGATCCATGCGTCTGCAGCACAAGATTTCAATGATTTACAACATGTATTTGAAAGCGTAAGGCAAGAAATTGAACAAGCTGCGTCACTCATGATCATCGAAGGCTTCGGCGACGGAACGTTCAGGCCCTCTGAGCCGGTCACTGTACAGCAAGCTGTAACGATGTTTCTTCGTGCAACAGGGATTCCCGTTGAATGGACGACAGCCATGCAAACAGGCGTTGAAAACAACTTTATTCAGGACGGGCTTGTCGCAAACGCGCCCATGTCACGAATAAAGGCCGCTGAACTGATCGCAAACGCTTTGGCGCATTTCGGGATTGATGAAGCGCTTCAAGAATCCGAAGCAAACGATTTGCTGGCTCCGTTTACGGATATTGACGAACTCACGGATGCACAGCGAAATTCGCTTGCCGTTACGATCAAATCCGGTATATTTCGAGGCATGAATGAAACGACGATGAATCCAAACGGCATCGTAAACCGCTCACAAATGGCAAGCCTCGCAGTCAGACTGCAACAAACCATACCCTTAAACGCACAGGAACAAGCCGATTGGGAAGCAGCGATGAACCGCAGCCTTGATTGGATTCGGTCTGAAATCACACCCGGCCCGCTTGTCGGCTCGGTCGGCGGCGAATGGGCAGTGCTTGCGCTTGCCCGCGCAAACAGAATTGCAGCAGACGATCCTTGGCTTCAAACATGGTTTGCGGATTTAGAGGAACTGCTTTTGGAAGTCCATACACTGACAGAACAAGGTTTTGACATCAACCACCCGCCATCCGTTGGAACTTTCCCATCCGAACTCCGTCGGTGGACGGATTTTCAGCGTGTATCCCTCGCGCTCGGAGCGCTTGGAATCGATGCATCAAATGATAACGGGTACGACCTGACAGCGATCTATCAAACATTTACCCCAAGTGCACAGAGGCATGCGCTCAACCAGACGATCATTGCAGACGCGTTTGCGCTCATCGCACTTGATGCAAGAAACGTTAGTGGAGATCAGGATGACTTTATACAGTCTATACTCGAATCGCAGAGAGTCGACGGCACATGGAGTTTAAGTCCGGCGAGGGCAACTTCGGCACTTGATGTCGACGTGACCGCGATGGTGCTTCAATCCATCGCCCCCTACTATCGCCATGGTGATGCACACATCGATGCCGCTGTCGGGCGTGCGCTGGATTGGCTGAGAAACCAGACATTCTCTGATTCCGAAAGTACGGCACAAATGATCGTGGCGCTCACCGCTCTGGGTGATGCATTTGCCGATGAAGCGGCCTATTACGTCAACCATCTGCTGCAATGGCATGATTCGACGTCAGGCGCATTCAGGCAACGAGCATCCTCCGGCCCCGTAAACATGATGGCCACGGAACAGGCGTCATATGCCCTTGTCGCGTATTGGCGGCTTGTCAACGACATGGCTCCGCTGTATGATATGAGTGACGTCGCACAATGAGAAAACATAAGACGAAAATAATCGCCGCGGCAGTCATTTTGGCAATGCTTGCGGGTGCATGGTTCTGGGGCGGCGCTCCGACAGTAAACGCTCCGACAATTGACCCGACGGCGACGGACACACAAGAATATATGCCTTTTGAAGATCCATATCAAGATACATCGGTTGAATATGATGACGCTCATTCGGAACCGGCAGAAGATGAAACCCCGGTACTCAATGAAGAGGATCTCACAATACCGGAACCGATTGAGCCGGAAGAGACAATGATTGATGACGGCTCTTTCACCGTCACCCTGTCGGTGCGTGCTGATGTACTTTTGAATCATTTGCATCTGCTTGACAGGGATAAACACGAGCTTGTGCCTGCTGATGGGATCATATTTCCAACAACGGCCGTCACGGCTTATGAGGGTGACAGCGTTTTTGATGTACTTCAGCGCGAAATGCGACGAAATGGGATACATATGGCATCCCGTTTTACGCCGGGACTCAACACCGCATACATCGAGGCAATCAACAATCTGTATGAGTTTGACGCAGGGCCTTTGTCCGGTTGGATGTTCAGCATCAACGGCTGGTTTCCGAGTTCCGGAACGTCACAGCATCTTCTCAGTCCGAACGATGTGATCGAGCTTGTCTACACACTCGATCTTGGACGTGATTTGGGCGCATACCGGTTGGAGGGTGATCAATGAGAAACTGCGCTTTTTCAGGTTTTCACCCCACTGTAAACCTATTGTATTTTATCATCGTCATCGGCTTTACGATGTTTTTCATGCACCCGATCAGCCTTGCCATATCGTTCGTTTGCGCATTTTCATATGCCGTATATTTAAACGGAAAAAAGGCAGTCCGATTGGCACTGATGTTCATGTTGCCGCTGATGATCTTAACGGCAGCGATCAATCCTTTATTGAATCATCAGGGAAGCACGATTTTGGGCTATCTTCCAAACGGAAATCCGCTGACATTCGAATCGATCGTATTCGGACTTGCAGCCGCGGTTATGCTCGCCGCCGTGATTCTATGGTTTTCATGTTTTAACGCGGTGATGTCTTCGGATAAATTGGTTTATCTATTCGGACGAGTGATTCCCGCACTGTCGTTGATTCTTTCAATGGCACTGCGTATGGTGCCGCGTTTTAGAGAGCAGATCAAAGTGATCTCAAATGCGCAAAAGGGCATCGGCAGAGATACGGCAAGCGGAAATATGATCGCAAAAATACGGCATGGCATCAAAATTTTGTCCATCATGGTGACATGGGCTCTGGAAAATGCGATTGAAACTGCGGACAGCATGAAAGCGCGCGGATTTGGACTTCCGGGGCGCACAGCATTTTCGATATTTCGGTTTGACCGCCGGGACGCATACGCAATGATATACCTGCTCGCCTGCGCCGCTGTCGTGATCGCGGGCGCTATGATTGAAGTGTATCGTTTTCGGTACTTCCCTACCATCAGAGGTGAATGGCACGGCGTTTGGACCATCGCGGTTTTTGTTGCACATTTCGCGCTGAGCGCGTTTCCGATCATTGCTAACTTGAAAGAGGAGTTCGTGTGGAAATCTATCAAATTAAAGACTTAGTATTTACATATCCGGATCATGATCATCCGACACTGAATCATGTTACGTTCAACATTGAGCGCGGAGCGTTCGTCACGATTTGCGGGCCGTCGGGGTGCGGCAAGACGACGCTGTTGCGGCATCTCAAACCGAGTACCGCTCCTCACGGCTCAAAATGCGGTGAAATCTTCTTCGAACAAACAGAACTCGAGAAGCTTTCGCCCCGTGAAGCGGCAACAAAAATCGGCTTCGTATTTCAGTCTCCGGAAAATCAAATTGTCACCGATACGGTATGGCACGAACTGGCCTTTGGGCTTGAAAGCATTGGGCT
>WQWG01000054.1 GCA_009785435.1 Clostridiales bacterium | reverse complement strand
TCATCGATGATTTCAAACTCGTCCTCTTTCGAAACGATCGACGCGATTTTTTTATACATTTGAAGTCTGAGCACCTCATCCGCAATATAGGTTTCGGGAATATACGCCGAAGCCTCAAACTCGATCGAGCTTTCTTCCCTGTCCGGATTAACGACTTCACCGCCAAGCGCCCGAACTGCGTCATCCACGAGTTTGCAATACAGCTCATAGCCAATCATCATCATGTGTCCGTGCTGCTGCATGCCGAGCAAGTTGCCCGCGCCCCTGATTTCCAGATCTTTCATCGCAACTTTAAAGCCTGAACCAAACTCCGTGAACTCTTTGATCGCCCGGAGCCTCTTTTCCGCGGTCTCAGTCAGAATCTTATTTTTCTGATACATCAAATACGCGTAGGCCATGCGGTTTGAGCGCCCGACTCTGCCGCGAAGTTGGTAGAGTTGCGACAATCCAAATTTTTCGCAATCCAGTATGATCATCGTGTTTACATTCGGGATGTCGATGCCTGACTCGATAATCGTCGTTGACACGAGTACATTTGTCTCGCCGTTGATAAATTCGAGCATGACATCTTCAAGCGCTCTTTCGTTCATCTGTCCATGTCCCACGGAGATCTTCGCCTCCGGCACGAGTTCCGCGATTTTATGCGCGATTTTATGGATTCCCTGAACCCTGTTGTACACAACAAAGACCTGTCCGCCCCGTCCGAGTTCTCTTTCGATGGCTTCTCGGATCATTTCATCTTCTTGTTCAAGGACATACGTCTGAACGGGATATCGTTCACCGGGCGGTTCCTCGATCAGGCTCATATCCCGAATGCCGGCCAGCGACATGTGGAGCGTTCGGGGAATCGGCGTCGCGGAAAGCGTCAGGATGTCGACGTTTTCTTTCAAACTCTTGATTTTCTCTTTGTGCTGAACGCCAAATCGTTGCTCTTCATCGATCACAAGCAGCCCAAGGTCTTTGAACTGCATATCATCCGACAACATTCGATGCGTGCCGATGATCACATCGATGCTTCCGGCGTCGAGCTTTTTGACGATCTCCTCCTGCTGCTTTTCAGTCCGGAACCTTGAAAGCATCTCCACTTCAAACGGAAATTGTTCAAACCTGTCTTTCAGCGTGCTGTAATGCTGGCTTGCGAGAATCGTCGTCGGGACTAAGATCGCCGCCTGCTTGCCGTCCGCGACGCATTTGAACACCGCTCTTGCCGCAACTTCCGTCTTGCCGAAGCCCACATCGCCGCAAAGCAAACGATCCATTTTAACTTTATGTTCCATATCGCCTTTTATTTCTTCGATGCACCTGAGCTGGTCGTCTGTCTCTTGATATGGGAATGCATCTTCAAACTCTTTTTGCCACACGGTATCGTGTGAAAACGCGTACCCGGTCGTCGCTTGCCGTTTTGCGGAAAGCTCAATGAGTTCCCTCGCCAGATTTGCGATGGCCGCTTTCGCTTTTGCTTTTGTCTTCTTCCATTCGCCGCCCGACAGTTTATTGATTCTCGGCGCGTCGCTGTCCGCCCCGACATATTTCTGGATGATGTCCATCTGCTCAACGGGAACGTAAAGCACATCTTCGCCACCGTATTTGATCTTCAAATAATCTTTTTTCACATTTTGGACGACAAGCTGCTCGATCCCCAGAAACTTGCCGATCCCGTGGTTTTCGTGAACGACATAATCGCCCTTTTGCATGTCTGAAAAGCTTTTGATCACCTGCGCGTTGGAACGTTTCTTTCTTTGCTTCGATCTGCTGTATTTCTGCGTTGTAAAAATATCGCCATCCCAAATATAGACGATTTTTTCGAGCGGAAATTCAATTCCGGCCGTCAGGCTTCCGATCGCGGTTTTTACTTTCCCTTTCAGGCCGCACCGCTCGAGGAAGTCTTCGATGTTTGTCGTTCGCTCTTCGTTTGCGCAAACGATCGTGATGTCGAAGCCGGAATCTGCATATCGTTTGAGCTCTTCTTCAAGCATATCCATCCTGCCGTTGAATACGGCCGTCTGCCTGCTTTCAACATGCTTTGTTTCGATGACCCGTCCGGGTATATCGAGAACTTTGGGGAATGGCGTACAGATATAGAGGTTATCTTGCTCGTATACTTTCGCGAAGTCCGCCTTTGATGAGTAATTCTCAAAGTCATTTGGGATCGCAAGTCCACGTTCAAGATTTAGTTCAAAGTCGTGTTTGTTTTCCTTTTCTCTGACACGGAGCGCTTCGTCGATCCTGTCCGGGTCATCGATGATGATATCGCCCGAAACCATGTAGTCCCATAGATATTCCGGTGCGTCATAAAAATAGTGGATGTAGTTTTCCATGTATTGAATGTTGATCGAATTTGATAAAAAGTCGATCAATTGGCTTTTTTTGCTCTTTAATTGTTCGATTCGTGTTTTCAGTTCACTCGCTTTTTGGCTTTTCTCCAGTTTTTCAATATGCTTGTCGTATTCTTTGGATATTTTTTGAATTGCTTGATCAAACCCTTTGTTGTCATTGACCATCAACTCCGACGGAAATATCTCTATGCTTTTCAGATTTTGGATCGAACGCTGCGTATCAATATCAAACTCGCGCACAGAATCCACTTCCGTATCAAACAACTCGATTCGGTGCGGATTGTCTGCGTCCACCGTAAAAATATCAATGATTCCGCCGCGCACTGAAAATTGTCCACGCGATTCAACAAGCGGTACCCTTTCATATCCGATGCCGGATAATGCTCTCTTGAGCTGCTCAAGATCTACATGTCCGCCTTGGGCAATGTTGATGGAGTTCGTTTGAAAGATCGCGTGCGGTGGGTTCTTTTTAATGGCGGCTGAAACAGGGGCAACGACAATGCATTCCTCTCCTGTGGCAAGCGCCTTTAAGATTTTGATCCGCTTAAACAACATGCCGTAATTCTTCGCTTCGTATCGTAAGAAGACATCTTCATCAGGCGGCATGACATATATCTTTTTTTGCACAAAAAAAGACAGATCAATGGCCAGTCTTTTTGCGCGAAGCTCAGATGAAACGATGATGATTCCTTGCGATTTTTTGTTGTTTGTGATGTTTGCCGCAATGGTTGCAATCCTGTTTTCTGAAACCCCTGATATATGGACGATTTTGTTTTTATTCATTTTCCTGTTCTTCCCTTGTCGGTTTAAGCTTTACATTGTATTCGGACATCGTTTTTTCTATGCCTTGTTCAAGGATAGCGACTGTCGCGTTTGCAGCCCGCTCCACAGCGTCTTCGATCTCTTTTTTCTCTTCTTTTTTGAAGCCGCCGATGACGTGTCCGATCAGCCCCCCACGGCGGTCATTTCCGATCCCGATGCGAATCCTCGGAAACGCGTCCGACTGTATCTGGTAAATGATCGACTTCATGCCGTTGTGCGTTCCCGCGCTGCCTTGTTTGCGGATCCTGAGTTGTCCAAGCGGAATGTCAATGTCATCGTAGATGACCACCAGGTTTTCCATCTCTATTTTATAGTAAGAGATGATTTCCCGAATGGATTCCCCCGACAGATTCATGTAGGTCTGCGGCTTGACAAGCAAAACTTTTTGGCCGGAGATGATACCCTCCCCGACCAGCGCTTTGTGTTTGATCTTATTGACATGAATGCCGTACTTTTCGGCGATCCTGTCGATCGTTATGAACCCGGCATTGTGTCGCGTGTTTTCATAACGCTTGCCCGGGTTTCCAAGTCCAACGATGATGTGCATCATTTGTCATCAAATAGCTTGCTGATCGAATCATTTGAAAAGATGCGAAGCATCGCTTCAGCAAACAGCGGCGCTACGGACAGCATCTTGATTTTATCGGGGCGTTTTTCTTTCGGAACCGGGATCGTGTTCAATACGACCAGTTCTTTGATCACCGAATTTTCGATTCGCTCGATGGCCTGGCCGGATAACACAGGGTGTGTCACACATGCGTACACGTCCTTTGCGCCTCTTTCCATCAGCGCGTTTGCCGCGTTCGTGATGCTTCCTGCCGTATCGATGATGTCATCCACCAGGATCGCAGTCTTGCCCTCGATGCTTCCGATGACGTTCATGACCTCCGATTGGTTTGGTTTGTCCCGCCTTTTGTCGACGATCGCAATGGGGCAATCGAGCGGCTGCGCCATGTTTCTGGCTCTGACGACGCTGCCGTGGTCAGGGGATACGATCACGAGATCTTCCAGTTGTTTTTGTTTGATGTATTTGACGAGTACCATCATGCCGTGCAGATGATCGACCGGAATGTTAAAATAGCCCTGAATTTGTGCGGCGTGCAGATCCATTGTGACAACTCTGTCCGCCCCTGCCGCGACGATCAGGTCTGCGACCAGTTTCGCGGTGATCGGGTCTCTTGCTTTGGCTTTCCGATCCTGCCTCGCGTATCCGTAATACGGTATGACCGCGTTGATCCTGCCTGCGGATGCCCGCTTCATGGCATCGATCATAATCAGCAGTTCCATCAGATTGTTGTTCACGGGGTCACATGTCGGCTGGACGATGTAACAGTCAAGCCCTCTGACCATTTCGTACAAGTCCACACGAATCTCGCCGTCACTGAAACAATTCACATTTGATTTTGCAAGCGGTTTGCCCATAATTGACGCAATTTCCTCTGCAAGATCCCTGTGCGCATTGCCTGCAAATATCTTATAATCTGAAAATATGCCACCATTCATTGTAAATCTACTCCTTTTTTCATCCGGTACGTTATCTACTTCTTCTTTAGGATCCCTTTTTTCGCGACCCATCCTTTGATAATATGTTCTCTCTCTCTCGCAACGCAAAGCGCGCCCGCCGGAACATCTTTCGTGACGGTACTGCCTGCGGCAATATACGCATCTTCTTCGATGACGACCGGCGACACAACGTTGACGTTGCATCCTACAAACGCCCCGTCTTTCACGACCGAGCGGAATTTTTGACTTCCGTTGTAATTGACAAACACGACACCACAGGCCAGATTCACGTCTCGCCCGATGTCCGCGTCTCCTATATACGCAAGGTGCGGCGCTTTTGCCCCGTTTGCCATGTTCGAATTTTTCACTTCGACAAACGACCCAACCTTACAATTGTCTCCGATATTGCTGTCCGGCCTGATGTGCGCAAACGGCCCGATGGTCGCATTGTTTCCGATTTTGCTTTCCATCACGACCGAACTTTGAATTTCTGTATGATCGCCGATGGTTGAATCAACGATGCGCGTATTTTG
>WQWG01000053.1 GCA_009785435.1 Clostridiales bacterium | reverse complement strand
GGTTTTCAGAAGATCAAGGAAAGAAGATATGGGACAACGCTGATTTCTTTATATGGTTGAATTCAATCAATCAATGTGTTAGAATGTTTGCATGTAAATATTCCAATATGGATCAAGCTTTGGACAGGTTATTACAAAGGAGTACCAGATATTGAAAAAGGCTTTATACGCAGGCTCTTTTGACCCGATCACGAACGGGCATCTTGATATTATCAACAGAGCGGCCAGACAATACGACCAACTTGTTATAGGAGTTATATCAAACCCATCAAAAATGCCATGCTTCTCAGTGGATGAAAGAAAAGAAATGATACGAGAAGCGACAACGCATCTAAGCAACATAGAAGTGGACAGCTTTTCGGGGCTTCTTGCAGACTATGTGAATACAAACCGTTTTGACGTAGTGGTTCGTGGACTTCGGGCGATCATAGACTTTGAATACGAAATACAGATGGCTCAAATGAACGCGAGACTTTATAAAAATAATGTTGAAACCATTTTTTTAATGACGGATCCAAGATATTCTTTTATCAGCTCGAACATGATCAAAGAAGTTCATGGCCTCGGCGGCGATATCAGTGGGCTTGTACCGGATAGAATATTTGAAATCATCACGCAAAAAAGGAGGAACACTTCCATATGAAAGTTTTAGAATTACTTGATGAAATTGAAGAAATTGTAGATACGTCTACCGGGTTTCCATTGACCGGAAAAATCATGGTGGATGCTCAGGAAATTTTAGAAATTATAAAAGAAATCCGAATTGAACTTCCCGATGAAATTCAGCAGGCGCAATGGATCAAAAACGAGCGCCAGAGAATTTTGGATGAAGCGAAAAGAGAGTACGAAACAGTCCTGAGAGATGCGCAGAAGCAAGCAGAAGCGCTGATCGAGAATGACGATATCATCGTTAAGGCCAAAATCAGGGCGGATGAAATCATGAGAATGGCTGAATCAAACGTGAAGCATCTTAAAATGAGCACATTTGATTACATAGACAGCTTACTTTTCAATTTCCAAGATAAGATCGACCAGATGAACGCGCAGTATTTCGGCGATATGTTCAACAACCTCGAAAAGACATTTGAATCCATCAACTCAACGCTGATGAACAACCGCAATGAAATTAAGGAAATGGCGTATAAGACGAAAATGGAAAGTGGCGACTAGAAGATAAGGTTTTCCGGTCGTGAAAATGGCATAAATGAAATCCATGTGAATATCATGAAATATGGATTTCATCTCGAATCGAAAAAAAATATATGTTGCCGCAATTTTGATTGTGGGCGCTTTGTGCCTGAGTATGGCCATATTCCCTTCCATCGCCTTTTTTTCGGCGCAGAAGGGGATTGCTTTATGGGCAAACACCGTTTTGCCGGCGCTGTTGCCTTTTTTTATTTGCGCGAATTTTATGAACCATATGGGTGTCACGAGGGTTTTGAACCCGTCCGCGTTTGCGTTTAGCATGAGTGTGATATCGGGTTATCCCATGGGCGCTAAAATCATCGGTGATTTAAGAAGAGATGAAACGATCAGCGAAAACGAAGCAAAGAGGATGTTGAGTTTTTGCAGCACGTCAGGCCCGGCATTCATGCTCGGCGCAGTGGGCGTGGGGATGCTCGGAAGCCCCTTGCTTGGTATGGTCATTGCTGTTTCGCATTATCTTGGCGCACTATTGAACGGCCGTTTTTTTTCCTTACGGTTTAGAAAGGAAAAGCATCAAAACAGGACGATACGCCGGTTGCCTGAGTTAAAAAAGGGGATTCTTGAAACGTTTACGGATTCTGCCTTTGCATCGTTTAAATCCCTTGGAATCATCTTGGCCTATATCATGTTGTTTATGTTCGTGACAGATTTGATGCAGTTCTCAGGCATTTTAACGATTTTTGAGCAGAGTCATACGAGGGCTCTTGTCAAAGGCATCTTTGAAATGACGGTGGGATGTGCGTCCATCGCGTCATCGATGGAAATATCCGAGTTGTTAAAGGTTGTGTTTTGTACGTTGATCATATCCTGGGGCGGCTTTTCAATCATCGGCCAGACGATGAGCATGCTGACAGGGTGCAACATAAGCTTGACGTATCTCGTAACGGTCAAACTGGGGCATTGCATTTTTTCTTCTGTAATCGCTTTCATACTGGGCATTTTTTTGATGCAATAGGAGGCAAATTTGAACGTTTTAGGCATCATAGCAGAATACAACCCGTTTCACAACGGGCATTTTTATCACCTGAATGAATCGAAGAAAAGATCGGGTGCCGAGTTTTCCGTGGCGGTCATGAGCGGCAATTTTATGCAGCGCGGCGATGTGGCGATGCTTTCCAAATGGGAAAGGGCAAAAATCGCGGTCGACTCTGGGATCGATCTTGTGCTTGAACTTCCTTTTGTGTACGCATGCAACAATGCGGAATATTTTGCGAAAGGTGCCGTGCAGATCTTAAACGACATTGCTTGTGTCGACACCATTTCATTTGGCAGTGAGTCAGGAGAGATGGACAAGCTTTATGAAGTTGCGCACGTGATTTCATATGAAACGCCTGAATTTAAACAAATGCTGAAAGAAAGCCTACAAAAGGGAAACTCTTTTCCAAAAGCAAGGGCGGAGGCGATTCGCCTTACGGCAGGCGAAGAGGCGGAAGCTATATTAAATAGGCCCAATAATATTTTGGCCGTGGAATACATCAAGCAGCTTTTGATGACGAAAAGCAAGATCGCGCCCATCACCATTCCGAGAAAAGGGCAGGATGACAATTCAATTGTACTCGCGGGGGCGTTTTCAAGCGCGGCCGCGATTCGGCAGAGCTTAAAAGAGCACGGTGACATGGAGCGCATACGAGAATCTGTGCCTGCTGCATGTTTGGGCAATCTAAAAAAACTTAACATAGACATAAATGAAAAATTAAACAAACTGTTTTTATTGATTTGCGCAAAAATTCTGTCTGAAAATGAACAAAACTTGGAAGAAATATTTTCGGCAGGTGAAGGGCTTGGCAACAAATTAAAAAAAGAAATCAGGCAGTCCAAAGACTTGGAAGATTTGATCTCTCGAATAAAGTCAAAGCGCTATACGAGGACGAGGATCCAGAGGCTTCTTGCGCATACGCTTCTCGATTTGGGAACAGCGGATTTTCAATACCTCCTTGACAATGGGCTGAATTACACCAGAGTACTTGCGTTTAATGACAAAGGCGCGGCGCTTCTTAAAAAGATAAAAGCGGAAAAGCCTCGGATTCCGGTGATCACGAATATCAACAAACAGGTACACGATCAGGATGAAATCACAAGGCTTATGCGGTATGACATCCTTGCTTCTGATTTGTATAACCTGATTTCAGGCCATGACATCCATCAAAACAGCGACTTTGTCGTTCGGCCTTACCATAAAGGAATAACGGGGTATGATTAAGAAAAGTTTGTATATCATTGCAGGCAGCATTACTTTTGTCCTGGCATTGATCGGGATCGTGGTACGGGGCATACCGACAACGCCTCTGTTGCTTGCAACGCTTTATTTGTATTCAAAGGGTTCCGCAAAATTAGAACGCCGGTTTAGGAGCAGCGTTTTTTATCGAAAATTTGTACAAAAGTACGATCAAAGAAAAGCATTGACGTTAAAAGAGAAAATTTCGATTCAAGTTTTTGCGGCCGTTATGATGGCACTGTCGTTTATTCTGATAAACATAACGGTTGTAAGGGTGATTTTGATGCTCTGTTTCTTTGCGATGAATTACGTTTTCATATTCAAAATCAAAACATACCGCCCTGAACAAGAGGAGATTGCGCCAAAGGTTGATTGATATTCTACTTTTATCCCCATAACGTTACCTGTTAGGGGTGTTTTTTTACCTCTGGGCGTAAAGTCCTTTTCATAATCGTAAAAGGATATATAATATTAAAAAGGAGGAGTGAAGTAATGAAAATAGTCATCGAAACAATCGAAAATTTAACAGATGATGAAATCATCATAAGGTGTAAAAAGCCGACGAAAGCGATACAGCGGATTTATCAGATGATCGCGGACGAAATGTCTTTGACACCAAATCTTGTTTTCTATAAAGAAAATGAAGAGTATTACTTCCCCCTGCAAGACGTATTGTTCTTTGAAACGAGCGGAGATAACGTTTATGCGCATACTGCAGATGACGCGTTTCGTATTAAATTTCGCTTGTATGAACTGGAAGAGATGTTGCCCAGATATTTTGTGCGTGTCGCAAAATCCACAATCATCAACATCAAACATGTTCTGTCCATCAACAGAAATTTGACTTCTTCCAGTCTTGTACAGTTTCGGGACAGCCATAAGAAGGTATATGTTTCACGCTTGTATTATCAGACGCTTGCGCAGAAACTAAATGAAAGGAGACATTATTATGAAGACGAATAAATGGTTTTGGGGGCTATTTTTTATATGTGCGGCGGCGGCCATTATTTTAAACGCACTCGGTTATCTGGCGAATGTCGGTATGTGGAGCATCATTTTTACGATCGTGCTGATTCCGATTTTTGTCGGAAGCCTTTTGAACAGGGTTTTCGCCGGTATATTTTTCCCGCTTGCTTTGATCGGCATCTTGTTTGCACAACCTTTGGGGATTCAGGCGATAACACCTTGGCCGCTTTTGGTCGCGGCGTTGTTTTTAAGCATCGCTTTCTCGATTATGTTCAGAAAGAAGCGGAAGATTTCAAATCTTTTTGTGCATTCGAAAGAGGGAGAAAAATCACAGGATGATGTGGTCAGCTTTAAGGAGACGATTGAATATGTCGATGACAATGAAGTGGATTGCAGCGTTTCTTTCGGAGCATGCACAAAATACATTCATTGCGCTGCCCTCAGAAAAGCAGATTTGAACTGCTCGTTTGGCGAGATCAAGATTTTCTTTGACAAGACGCAACTTGATCCGGATGGCGCGGTGATCGATGTAAATTGTTCTTTTGGAAGCATAGAGATATATGTTCCCAAGTCATGGCGGATTCAAAACAATATTACGACGATGATTGGGGCAGCCGAGGCAAAGAACGACCATTCCGATACCGGTAGCGGCCCGCTTGTGACGCTTACGGGCAGAGTATCTTTTGGATCGGTTGAGATTATATACGTGTAATCAAAACAACAAAAATTTATACAAAGCACTTGAAAATCTGGCGGAGAACGGTATAATATTAGTTACGTGTAAAATTGAGATTTAGAGTAACGGAGGATG
>WQWG01000052.1 GCA_009785435.1 Clostridiales bacterium | reverse complement strand
CTTGATAATAGTCCGCGCCTGATATTTGATGGTGCTTCACAAGCACAAAGTTCGCAAGCGACGGTACGATGAAAAATCCGAGCGCTTCCATGTCTTTCACAAATTCTTGCCTTGTCTGCTGAATGGTTTCTGTACAGGCGTTAAAGTACGCTTTGTCTTCGATGGAAGCCGTTCCGGCAAGCATGGAAAGCCTGTTTACGTTGTAGGGGTTGAAGCTGTACTTCATTTTGTTGAGATCTTTGATGACCTCTTCATGCCCGAACGCCATCCCGATTCTGGCACCCGCAAGGTTTCGATCTTTTGAAAACGTTTGAATGACAAGCAAATTGTCGTATTTATCTATCAATGGCACGCTTGTGCCCGCTCCAAAGTTTACATAGGCTTCGTCTATGATGACGAGGTTGTTTTTGTTGGCTTTCAATATTTTTTCAATATCGTCAAGCGAAAGGACAGCGCCCGTCGGGGAGTTTGGATTTGCGATCACAATCGTTCCGTTCACGTTACAATAGTCTTTCGCGTCGATCATTAAATTGTCATCAAGCGGTTTTACTTCTGCGTTTGCCCCGAAAACTTCTGCATACACCTTGTAAAATCCATACGTGATATCCGGGAAGTATATTTTTCGGTTCTCGTTTTGGAACAGCATAAAACTGAATGCCAAAAGTTCGTCTGAACCGTTTCCTACGGTGATTCTGTTTTCCGGCACATGATAATATTTTGAAATCGCTTTCACAAGCATCGAGGATTCCGGGTCGGGATAAAGTCTCAGCTTGTTCATTTCAAGCGCGGTGATCGCTTCGATCACTTTGGGGCTTGGCGGAAACGGGCTTTCGTTTGTGTTGAGTTTGATAAGCCCCGGATTCTGTGGCTGTTCGCCCGGCGCATACGGTTTGAGCGTGTTGTATTTGCTGTTTAAAAATCTACTCATCGAATCTTATGCTTACGCTTCTGGCGTGAGCCGTCAGCCCCTCCTTTTCCGCAAAATCAATAATCCTGTCTTTGACATGTTCAAGCGCGTCTTTTGTATAGTATATGAAGCTTGATTTCTTCACGAAGTCCTCTACGCCAAGAGGGCTGCTAAACCGTGCGGTTCCGTTTGTCGGCAGGACGTGGTTTGTCCCTGCGAAGTAGTCTCCCAGCGCTTCGGGTGCATTGCTTCCCAAGAAAACCGACCCCGCGTGCTTCACGCCGTTTAACAGCGCGAATGGATCTTTTGTGCAGATTTCAAGATGTTCCGGCGCGATGGCGTTGCTCACTTCCACGGCTTCTTTGATGGTTTTGGTGATGATGATTTTTCCGTTTTTGTTGATGCTTGCCCTTGCGACGTCTTCTCTGTCAAGCGTCTTCAGTTGCAATTCGATTTCGTCTTTGACTTTTTCGGCCAAAGCTTTGCTGTCCGTTACAAGGATCGCCGACGCCATTTCGTCGTGTTCCGCTTGCGCAAGCATATCCGCCGCGACAAAGCGGCAGTCCGCACTTTCATCTGCGATCACGAGTATGTCGCTCGGTCCCGCGATCATGTCTATGTCTACAATTCCATACACCATTCTCTTTGCGGCTGCTACATATTGATTGCCGGGACCCGTTATTTTGTCTACTTTGGGAACGCTTTCCGTGCCGTACGCAAGTGCTGCGATTGCCTGTGCGCCGCCGATTTTAAATATTTTTGTGACGCCTGCAATCTTTGCCGCTGCCAAGATAATGTCAGGAATTTTTCCGTCTTTGCCGCATGGGGAAACCATGACAATCTCCTCGACACCGGCAAGCTTTGCCGGAAGCGCGTTCATCAAAACGCTGCTCGGATAGCTGGCCGTTCCACCCGGTACATAAATCCCGACCTTTTCGATCGGAATGATTCTTTGCCCAAGGATCACGCCGTCCTTTTCATTGATGATATAATTTTCCCGCTTTTGCCTTTTATGATAATCAATGATATTGTCCCTCGCCATTTCAAGGGTTTTTAGAAAGTCCGCCGGAACGGATCTGACCGCCGCCTCGATTTCTTGTTCTGAAACGGCCAGACTTTCCGGTCTGGCCTTGTCAAACTGCTCGCTATAATCGTAAAGCGCCGCGTCTTTGCGTTTCTTTACGTCTTCAATAATCCGCCTGACACCGTCATCTACTTTTGATGAGTCGTCTTCGGTTCTTGTGATGATGTCGTCTATGGAGATGTTGCCGTTATCATATATTTTAATCACTTGATTGCTTCCTCTAATTTTTTTAACAGTTCGTTTATCTTTTTGTTTTGGAATTTAAAGCTCGATTTGTTCGCGATCAATCTCGCGCTGATCTCCCGAAACTCTTCCAGTACGAACAAATTGTTTTCTTTGATCGTATTCCCTGTTTCAACGATGTCAACGATCACATCGGACAAGCCAAGGATCGGTGCCAGTTCTACGCTGCCATGCAGATAGATGAGGTCGATCTCTCTATTCTGTTCCGCGTAAAATTCTTTGGCGATGTTCACATACGTTGTTGCGACGCGAAGCGTCCTGCTCGTGTCTTCGACGTATCCCACAGGGGCGGCAACAGCCATTCTGCATTTTCCGATGTTGAGATCCATGAGTTCATAGACCTCCGCGCCTGTTTCAAGCAGGATGTCTTTGCCCACGACACCGACATCGGCGGCATGGTTCTCTACATAAACGGCGACATCGCTCGGTTTCACCAAAAGGTAGCGAATTTTTTCTTCTTCGTTTTCAAATACCAGTTTGCGGCGTTGCTCGTAAAATCCGTGGCAACCAAAGCCCGCTTTCTTCAACAGATCATATGCTTTATCGCCGAGACGGCCTTTTGGCAACGCGATGTTGAGCCATTCATCTTCGTCTTTGATTAATTCTTGCGCGTCTTCTGCTTCTTCGAGCATGCTTACTTCATTGAGATAAACGGCAAACCCCATCGCACCGATGTCTTTGCCGAACTTTTTCATCGCCCTGTCGTATTGACCGCCCGCGAGCACATTTCTGCCCAGTTGCTTGATGTATCCTCTGAAAATGATGCCGTTGTAGTAATCGATGTCATTGACAATTGAAAAATCCACTTTGATGTTGTCCGCATTGCCCGATGCTTTCAGCGCATTGTAAATAATCAGGAGTTCCCCAAGCGCTCTTTTCATTTTATCGTTTACGACGATCTGAGACGCTTTTTTGATCGCGTCTTCCGCCGAACCGCTCAGAGAGGGCAAAAGACAGACCGCTTCGAGCTTTTGGGCATCTATCCCCGCTTTTTCCCCTGTTTTTTTAATACCGTCGGCATTTTTGTTTCGTATGTGTTTCAGCAATTTGCGTTTGGTGCTGTCAGAGGTTTCAAGGCTGTTTAAAAGTTCGGGGGCGAAGTCCATGTGCGACAATTCAAGGATATAGTCGGGGCTGATCGCGTTCAGTGAACGGATGGCAAGCGACACCACCTCGACAATGCCGTCAATATCGACATGGCCGATCAGTTCAAGCCCGAGTTGGTTGATCTCTTTGTAAGTGTGGCTCTTATTGCATTCTCTGTATACGTTTTCGATATAGTATAGTTTTTCACTGTTTTCGCGTGTCGCTTTTGTGTTTTTTATGATGCTAAGCGTCACGTCCGGTTTGAGCGCCATAAGCCGCCCGTCGAGATCGGTAAACGTGATGACCTTATCGCTCGATAGAAAGTCTTTGTTCTCCGCATATAGACTGTATTCTTCAAAGCGGCCCATCTTGTATTTCTTGTATCCGTGTTGTTCGTAGATCCCGCGAAGCGTCAACGCCGCCCGCTCATCAGGTTTTAAATTGGGAATTGTGTATTCCATTTATCCCTCCGATTTTTTTGAATGCCGGTTCTTGCAGTCATTTATCGTATAAACGATGATTGTTCTTAATTTTTTGTGATCGTGACCGTATGTCTTCCAAAGTCGCTTTCATGCTCTACGGTGTATCCAAGCTGTTCGAATTCTCTGGCTCTGACAAACATCGTCCTGTATTCAATTCTGCCGTCCATTTGAATCCGCTCACCATCTCTTGCAATATATGCTTTTCTGGCCGTATTGTCCCAGCCCACTTCTTCGTCAAACCATTCGGCCACTTGCCTTACCGGCAGGTAAAGGGTTCCGCCCTCCAAAATCGTCTCGATGCTTACCCAGCTTCTGCCTTCTGCGCGCCGGAGCGTACCACTGCGAAAGGTTGTGACGTCATCCGGATTGCCCCACCAAAGGTGGTCATCGTACCACCACGTAATCTCCAGTGCCGTTGCGGGGTTGGCGCTGTTATAAGCATTGTTCATTGCAACGTCTATTCCTGCCATGTCAATCGGGTTTTCGGCACTTACGGTTCTTTTGTCCACAGATGTTCTTGTCATCGTTGACTGCCCTTGTAAGGAAAATTGCGTTTCACCCTGATACCGTAAGACTGCTTCAAGGGTTTCACTATAGGTGTTGCCTGATCTTGAAATGGTATGCTTAAAACGCGAACCTCTCAAGGTAAGAAGAAACAAATCTCTGTCAAAATCGCGTATTTCCGCAAAAACTTCAGCCATATAATCGATCGCATCGTAGAAATCCTGCTCGGCATCTTCCATTTCAAATCTTGTGATTCGAATGAGTTCTTTCGTCATATCGCCATCGCGGAATGTCTCTTCGATTTCGCCCATCAGGTTGAGCATTTCTCTAAAGATGGCTCTTCTGTTGGATTGTAAGAATTCTATTAAATGTTCAGCGAATGCCATTGTTCTTTCCGGTGTTATTTCAAGGGTAACGCCGTTTGGACCTACGCTCGTCATGCCTGAACTCAATCCGGAAAACATTCTTGGCAAAGCGTCCATAATCAATTGCGTGATTTCGTTGCTTTGGTCAACACCAAGAGCTGTGCCCATCATAAAGCCGCCACTCATCATCGCAGGGAGTTCAGCAGGCGCATCTGTAACGCCATTGATGATCACATAATCATGTCCGGCCAATTCTTGTGCCAGCGCGGTTCTCAGGTTTGACGCCATCGTAGCGCTATATTGTTCTATGTATTGATAATAGACCGACATGAAGTTGATAAAATCTCGCACCGGTATATAAAGCTTGTCATCGGCCATTAAAATCTGAATGCTATGCGGCATTCTCCTGTTATTGATGCCGTATGTGATGGTAAAGTCAAAATAGGGTGACCCTTCTCCTGTCTGTATGCCTGTTCCCGATATGCCCATGCTGATGGTCATCATCTCATCGCTCCGCCACGTTGAAAGTCCGGTGAGCGGAGAACGTCTGAAACTTGACGGTGCATTTGGGTCGGG
>WQWG01000051.1 GCA_009785435.1 Clostridiales bacterium | reverse complement strand
CGTTACGATAAGTACAAGGAAAAATGCGGGCCAGAGGTATAGATTCCAGATATGCATAATGCCGGTATTCGCTCCGAGTACGAATAGGAAGCCTATCGAAGCGGAACTCAAACCATATGCGATGATCATCGCCTCTTTTTGCGTCATTTTACCGGTGTTGTATTCCGTGGCAGCCCCGATAAAGGCGACAACGAAGCTGGCAAGCAGTGCGCTTACGGAGATAACCGAAGCACGGCCCGGAAGCTTGAACAGAGGACGCATAACGCCGCGCATGAACACGCCGAAGAAATCGACAAGGCCGTAATTTGTTAAAAACGGCAGGAATGCTGCAGCCAATGGGATGGTGATTGTTACCATAACCAGGATGCTGCTTAAAACGAACGGGGAGATCGCCATGGAGCGCGCGCCAACCAGAATCGGTTCAAAATACCAACCCATGAATGCAGGAGCCCAACCGGTACCCGGAATAGCAGCCCACAGCGCTACGCCCTCTGCACCTGTTCCCGGTGAATTGAACGTTGATGTGTAGAAGTTGATCGCAGTGAAAGTGACAAGCACAAAGCCGATGCATTTAAAGACAGAAAACACTTTGTTTACGGATGTTGTTTTCCAAGCTTTGGCTGGGTTGACCTTAAAGATGTCCCATAGGCAGTATACGCCGAAGAGCCATATGATCGCCGGCATCGCTTTGATGCTTCCGGTCCATAGCGAATGTCTTATAAAGTCCGAAAGATGTGTAATCAGCATAGTGTGTCTGCTAGCAGTTTCCCACCCTGAAAAAGGATTGGTATAGGCGGGAAGCGTGATGTTGATGAAGAACACAAAGATGCCGAACCCGGATAAGATGATGAATTTTGCCCAAGCAGCGCCACTATATTTCGATAAATCCGGTGGGCCACTAGCGGGAGCAGTTACATTGTTTGGTTCTGTACTCATAATGTGAAACCTCCTATAAGTTTTTGTTGTATAAAAAATTTTTCGTTAAAAATTTAACAAACATTGGTATAACAAAACGTTCATAAAACTTTATGGTTTGCCTCGCGAAGCAGGCAGTACGATCATTAAAGTCCCATATACGCTTTGAGCTTGCCCCAAGTTGGATGGAAAATTTCCGGATCCATCAATTTTGGGCCGCCCTCCGGAATAATCGGCTTGAATCCCATTTGGTCAAGAACTTGCGTCTGCAGGTCGATTCCCGGCGCGATTTCTTCAAGGATCATGCCTTTTTCAGTTCTTCTGATAACGCAACGCTCAGTGATATAGATAATGGAGTTTCCTCTCTTGAGTGACTGATCTGCGTTAAAAGTAAGCTGTGGGCAGCTATCAACGAATTTCTTGAATTTTCCTTCCGTCTTAATGACCATTTTTCCGTCTACAACCTCACACTCTAAGCCACCGGCTGTAAATGTACCGGCAAATACTGCGTGTTTCGCTGTTGCGGAGATGTTGGCAAAGCCGCCGACGCCCATGATCTTTCCATTCAAAAGACTGGTGTTGACGTTGCCGTCTTTATCGACTTCGGATAGGCCGAATATGCCCAGATCAAGACCGCCGCCATCAAAGAAGCTGAAATGCTCGCCTTGGTCGCAAGAAGCCTCAACGTTCCAGTGAGCGCCGAAGTCCAAAGCAACGCCGGGAGTTCCGCCAATGCTTCCCGATTCGGAAATCATCGTAATGGAATGTCCAACGCCCTCTTCGTTCAAAACGCTTCCTGTGAAAGTCGGAACACCGATTCCAAAGTTGCATTTGTATCCGGGTTTGATTTCTTTTGTCGCTCTGCGAACCAGTACTTTTTCGTGGTCGAACGGGAGCGGCTGCATGCTGGAAGCCAAGGAAACTTTCGCTTCGCCTGTAAAGGCTCTGTTGTATTTTGTTCCTTGGGTTTGCATAATTTCTTCCGGCTCTTGCGCAACGACGATATAGTCAACATAGATGCCTGGAACTTTGACCAGTTTGGGGTTAAGGGTTCCGGCTTTTGCCAATGTCTCAACCTGAACGATTACGATACCGCCGTGGGCTTTTGCTGTCTGCGCCACAGCCAACATTTCCAGGTTATGGGATTCTTTTTCACAAGTAATGTTGCCGTTTTCATCCGCTGTCGTTCCTCTCATAATTCCGATATCAATACGCGGAACTTTGTAGAACAGATACTCTTCGCCAAAGAAATCAGGGATATACGCCACAAGGTCTTCGCCTTTTTCTTGTGTAAGCGCGTTTAGTTTTCCACCTTCATTGCGAGGGTCGATAAACGTGCCCAATCCTGTTTTCGTCATTGCTCCGGGCATGTTTCTTCCGGCTTCGCGCCAAACTTGAAGCATGGTTCCCAAAGGAAGATTGTAACCCATCATTTTGTTTTCTGAAACCGCTTTCAGAAGCGCAGGGGAAGAACCCATATGCGAACTGATGCATCTTGTCAACAACCCGTAGTCTTCTCTGATCCAAGCGCCTAATCCACGTTCCGCACGTTGTGGCGGATCGCCCAACATTCCTCTGGTGCCTCTGGCCGGTCCGCCGCCCCAGTTTCCGATGCCTGCTGCGTTCATCTGGGTAAGGCCTCTGGGCTTTCCTGTCTCGTCATAACGTTTCACGAGCGCAAGAGAGACTTCCTCAGGCCAGCCTGCCAGACCAAAGGTGGCACTTGCAATAACCATATTGTCCTGAAATAACTCGGCTGCTTCTTTGGGCGTAATTACTTTTGCCATTTTTTTTCTCCTTTTCATAATTAAATATTTAAAATTAACGTATCCATAATAATTGTTGTCTCCTGTGTCACTGTTCCTTGATCTCTGATTCCAATTTCACAGCCATGCGCCGTAATTCGGATTTCAGACTTTTTCCTGAGCTTGACAAAGGGAACTGTTCCATAAAGTGAAATGCTTTTGGTGTTTTATGTGTCGCCAATCTGTCCCTGCAATATTGCCTGAGCATTTCGGCCGTAAGAACGCATTTGTCCTTTAGCCTGACGAATGCCACCACTTCTTCGCCATACAGATCATGGGGGACGCCGACCACGCTGCTTTCTGCCACATCAGGATGAAAATTAAGAAGATCCTCAATTTCTTTCGGGCTTATGTTTTCCCCGCTCCTAATGATAATATCTTTGTATCGGTCTTGGATGCACAAATAGCCGTTTGGCATTAAATATCCCATATCGCCGGTGTGCAGCCACCCGTCTTTGTCTACGATCGCAGCGGTTTCTTCCGCTTTGCGGTAATAACCGCTCATGATGTTGTAACCCCTGACGCGGATTTCTCCGCTGCCGCCTATATCAACAGCTTCTTGCGTTTCAGGGTCTATGATCTTGACTTCCACGCCCGGAATGGGCGCGCCCACACTGGAAGCTTTCAGCTCCGGAGGGTCATCGCCATAGACAGCAGTGACACACGGAGAAGCTTCTGTCAAACCATATGCGGGAATGATGTTTTTAATGCCGAGCACTTCCTCTATATTCTGAATCAGTTTTGGCGGGCATGATGCGCCGGCAATGATGCCTGTTCTCACAGCGGAAATGTCGAAATGTTGTTGTTCAAGTTCATTGATAAAAGCAATAAACATTGTCGGAACGCCGGATACCACCGTGCATTTTTCCCGTTCAATCAATTTCATAGCGGCTTCCGGATGGAATTTATCCACCATGATCATGGAGCAGCCATGCGTAACGGCCGTTAGTGCAGAAGCCACATAACCAAAACTATGGAACATCGGTGTTTGCACATACATCACATCTGTTTCTGAAAGTTGCATTCTCTCAGCCATTGCGACAGCATTTTCAATGACGTTTTTATGGCTGAGCATAACGCCTTTGGGTGCACCTGTCGTTCCTGATGTGTAAATGATACAGACGACATCTTCAATGTCGAGCTGCTCTTGCCGCTGCAAAAGAATATCATCCTCAATTGTTTTTCCTAACCCAATCCATTCCGACCACTTAAAAGTCCCCGGATATGCTTCATCGCTTATGACGATCACATTCTTTAGATTGGGAAGTTTCTCTGCTTTTAATTTCCCGGGTTCAGCTTTGCTCAATTCCGGGCATACCCGGTACAAAAGATCTATGTTTTCAGTGGACTTCGCTCCGGGTTGCATGATCAATGTTGTCGTTTCGGATTGCCGCAGCGTGGTTTCGATAACCGGCCCTCTTTCGTGGGCATTCAGCGGCACCATGACACCTCCGGATTTTGCGGTTCCAAACTGCGCCATGACAAACTCAGGGGAATTGACCGCCCAGACGGCCACTTTATCGTTCTTTTCTACGCCAACAGCAATGAGCCCTTTTGCCAAGGCTGTTGAGCTTTCTCTCAACTGTCCATAACTGAAACGCCGGATTCCGTTGCTGCTAGCAAGCGCTTCGCGCTCAGGGTAAAGACGACAGGTTTCATTTGCCAATTGACCTAAGGTTAAATCAATATAACTCTTCGCAAGCACCTCAATGCACTGATCCGGTTCTTCTGGATTATAGAGGCGTGCTTGTTTGAGTTGAGTAACCGTGATCATTTCCATCGCAAATGTTCTGCAGACGTGTTCCATCCATGGCATGGGCCACGGCAACTGCCATGGTTCCGTTTCAAGAATCCCGTCTGCAGAAAAAATCATCTTTTTCCCGATCGGGGCGCAAGGAATGCCGTCAACATTTTGCACAGTTATTTCTACTTTTCTACAATTGTCGATATGATTTCTATCCTTTGTTATAGGATTCATTCGAATCACCATTCATCGTCATCAAAGTGAACATGCTCAAAACTCCATTCGACACCAACATTACGATCGGCCGGCAGCACTTGCTGACAGCTGATTTGGCATCCGGAAGAGCATTGCTTGCATTCATCGGCCTGCAATATCGGAGCAAACCTTTTATAATTTGTTTCAATAACTACTGTTGCCATATACTCATTCTCCTTCCATTACTGACGAGCTAAACAACACCGCTTGCCAAACCCCACCCATGTGTTCCGGATGTGCCTTAAACAAATCTTCTATGTTTTCATAAGATGATCGATCACCGTGAGAGAACATATTGATTTTGTTGATCTCAATGGTCCAGTTGTTTTGGTCAAGGTCAAACCAAACGAGTGTGTCGGTTGATTTTTGGAAGAACTGGTCTACACCAATTGTTTTCATATGGAGAAAATCTTCTCCTGTGGGATCAACCAAGTTTTTATAAATTCGGTTGATTTCCATTTCAAAGATTTTCCCCGTATCGATTCTTTGTGCATAAAGACGTTTATTCTTCACTTGAAGTTCCAGAAATTTTCCGCAGATTCTCCGGATGTGCATCACCGCCGAAAGTACCCGTATGATGATTTTGTCATCTTCTAGATATGCAGTGCCTTCGATTTCAAACATATCATCTTCGAGGTAAAAATCGACGTGATTTCCACAAAGCTCTTGTATCAGGATTTCT
>WQWG01000050.1 GCA_009785435.1 Clostridiales bacterium | reverse complement strand
TTCAAATTCGGTCATAAGCCAAGTCTCTGTTATATCAAGCGCCGTGTTTATGCTGACTGTTCTGCCGCCAAGCGCAAGCATATTGGAGTCGTTGTGTTTTCTTGTCATCTCCGCCATCTTCGTATCTGTGCAGAGCGCACACCGGATTCCTTTGACTTTGTTTGCCGCCATTGAAATGCCGATTCCGGTACTGCATAAGACGATGCCTCTATCGGCTCTGCCCGACATAACGGCTTCTCCGCATAATTTTCCGTATATGGGGTAATCTACGGATTCTTCCGAATTTGTACCCAGGTCGATTACATCGATCCCCTCAGAAATCAAATATTTCTTGACTTCTTCTTTTAGCACAAATCCTCCATGGTCGCATGCAACTGCAATGACCATCTGTTTATCTCCGCTATCCATCTTTCCTCACCATCTCCATTTCTGCTGTGTAACGATTGTTTACACCCTTACAATGTTGTACCCTGACGACTTAAGCATTCTGTTCATCACAGCGAACCCTACGCCGTCTGTATCCGAAAGCGCGCCCGCAAGGATCAGATCGACGCCTTGCTCGTCCAGCTCTCTGAGTTTCGCAAAGAAATCATGAGCCGCTTCCGCAAACGCTTTTTCCTCAAACAGGATCACACCTACACGGTCTCCTGTTATTTCGCTTTGTTTCCTTGCGCGTTCTATTTCGCTCTTTACATTGTCCCGATGCCCTTCGATCACCATCATCCGAGCTTTCGGTGCATAATGTTTGTATTTCATGCCGGGAGACTTGGGTTTAAAGTCTTCGGTTTTGTCATTTTGTGGTTCTTCTTTTAAAAGCGCCGGATCGAATTCTACATGGACGCCGGAAACGGCTTCTATATCCTCTTTTGTTACAATGCCCGGCCTTAAAATGACAAGCGTTTCTCCCGTAACATCCAATACTGTAGACTCAATGCCCACTCTGCAGTCGTTTCCTGCGATGATCGCGTCAATTTTGCCGCTTAAATCGTCCATAACATGTGACGGCTTCGTTGGGCTTGGCTTTCCCGAAAGGTTCGCACTCGGCGCTGCGATCGGACGATCTGCCGCTGTAATCAGCGCAAGCGCCACAGCGTCATCCGGCATTCTCACTGCCACCGTATCACTGCCGCCGGTCACGATATCGGGGACTTCCTGCCCTTTGTTTAAAACGAGCGTAAGCGAACCCGGCCAGAAATGATCCATCAAGGACATGGCAACCGCGCTTCGTTCAGACGCAAGCCGATCGAGATCGGACACGCTTGCGATATGCACGATCATCGGGTTGTCGCTCGGTCTTCCCTTTGCCGCATACACTTTTTTCACTGCAGCCGCGTCAAGCGCATTTGCCCCAAGCCCGTAGACCGTTTCTGTCGGAAACGCAACAAGACCACCGGATTTTATGATCTCCGCTGCTGTTTTTATATCTTCATTTGAAGTGGTTAGAATTTTCGTTTGCATATCTTTAATTATTCAACTTCTCCGCCGTATCACTGGCGATTAACCCGTCAATAATCTCATCCAAATCGCCGTCAAGGAAATAGTCGAGCTTATAGAGCGTAAGTCCTATGCGGTGATCGGACACCCTGCCTTGCGGAAAGTTGTATGTCCTGATTCTTTCGCTTCGATCTCCTGAGCCGACTTGGCTTTTTCTCTGTTCGGAGATTTCTTTGTTTTGCTCCTGAATTTTTAAATCATACAGCCTTGCTTTTAATACTTTAAAGGCTTTTTCTTTATTCTTGATCTGTGATTTTTCGTCCTGACATGTGACGACAAGCCCTGTCGGAACGTGGGTGAGTCTCACGGCCGAATCGGTTGTGTTGACGCTCTGCCCACCGTTGCCTGATGCCCGGTACACGTCCACTCTGACGTCGCTCGGGTTTACGTCGATTTCGACATCGTCAACCTCCGGAAGTACCGCAACGGTCGCCGCAGAGGTATGAATTCTGCCGCTGGATTCCGTCTCGGGAACCCTTTGAACTCTATGTGCGCCGCTTTCAAATTTAAGCCTTGAATATGCGCCTTTTCCTTTGATCAGCATCACGGCCTCTTTGATGCCGCCCATTCCTGTATCGTTGATTTCTATTGCTTCTGTCTTCCATCCGCGTCTTTCAGCATATCTTGTGTACATCCTGAGCAGGTTTGATCCGAAGAGGGCGGCTTCTTCTCCGCCTGTCCCCGCTCTGACTTCAATAATTACATTTTTATCATCGTTCGGGTCTTTCGGAAGAAGCAATATCTGAAGCTCGCTTGTCAACGTTTCCAGCGTTTCTTCAAGCTCTGAAAGTTCCATCTTCACAAGGTCTCTCATTTCTTCGTCCATGCCGCCTTCGCTGAGCATTTGTTTCGTGTCTTCAAGACCTGTCTTTGCCTTTTTATATTCTTTGTATTTCGTTACGATCGGCTCCATTTCGCTCATTTCTTTGATGTATTTCTGCCAAGTCGCTTGGTCGTTGATGACATCCGGATCAGAAACTTTGAGCGAAAGTTCGTCGTATTTTTCAAGTGTCAAATCTAATTTATCGTACATTTTGCCTCCATTGCTGCTTACACAGCCATTAGCAGAACCATTTCGCAGAACCATTAATCGTATTGTATTTTAACACATTTTCAAAATTATATCTAGTGATTTCATGATGGATTGGAATTTTTAGTTGAAGTAACTGAAAAGGAGCCAAGGGCTCCTTTTATTGACTTTTTGAAAAGGCGTCTCACTCGGGAATGAGTAAGCCGCCTCTTTGCTTTGCTAAATGTTGTATTTATTTTTGAATTTCTCAACGCGGCCGCCGCGATTGATAAATTTCTGTTGTCCTGTAAAGAACGGATGACACGCTGAGCATACGTCAAGGCGAAGTTCTGGGTTTAATGACTTCGTGACGAACGTGTAGCCGCATGCGCAAGTAACTTTACATTCCTTATAATCCGGATGGATTCCTTCCTTCATGCTTTCACCTCTTTCCTGCTCGGGCTTTGTCACCTCTGCATAAATATGCTGCTTCGCAGACTCAAATCGGTTGTCGTTCAAATCCACAGCTTGTATATTGTAGCATGATTTTGGGGCTGATTGCAAGCGAAATTTTTGAATTTTTACAAATTCAGAGATTCGTTTAAGATCAATTTTTTTGATCTTAAAGAATTCCACTCTTCAAAATTTAAAAGCAAAATATCAAAAAAGCGAATAAGTTAACCCCAGGGGCAAAGGAATTCTTGGTTTTACCCTACTCCCATTCGGGAACCCAGCCTTAATCCTTCACGAGTTAACTTACTTACTGTTATTATATATGAAATTGTCAAAAATATCAACTGAAATTGTTTTCAAAAAATTCTCTATCATTTTTGAATTTTACGGATAAAATATCAAGCCGCGGTCGTTACCGGCGAGATCTTTTATTAATTTCAAATCGTTGAAGTTTTCATAGTCTGCCGCAATTTCCACGACAGCTCTCGCTTGGTCGTGTCCGATTTCAAGCGCCAATATGCCTCCTTTTTTTAGGTGTATATGCACTTTTGCCATGATCTGACGGTAATAGTCAAGGCCGTCTTCACCTCCATCAAGCGCGAGGAGCGGTTCATGGTCTTTTACTTCAACTTGAAGCGTAGGGATCACATGGCTTTTGATGTACGGTGGGTTTGACACGATGATATCAAATTTCTCAGACCGAAAGCGCCCCTGAAAAGGCTCAAACAAGTTGCCCTCGGAAAAGGACATCCTTTTTTCAACGCCCAAGGCTTTTGCGTTGCGTTTTGCTGTTTCAATTGCCCCTTTGCTGATGTCAGACGCTGTAACTTTCGCGTCTTCACACAACTTTGCAATGCTAATGCCAATCGCACCGCTGCCGCACCCAAGGTCAAACACAGCGCAATTTCTTTTCTTTCGTGCCTGTATCGTTTGCACGATTTCCTCAACAAGCACTTCCGTATCCTGCCTCGGAATCAGGACATCGGGATTGACGGAAAACCGAAAACCCATAAATTCCTGTTCGCCTGTTATGTATTGTAATGGCATGCCTTGTGACCGTACCGCAATCAAATCAAGGTAGCGATCACTTGTCGCATCGTCAAGGGATGTTCCCCAAAGTTTAAAAAATCCCATCTTATCAACATTCAAAAGGTATCTGAAAATAAGCTCCGCGTCCACTTTCGCATCACTTACGCCACATCTTTGAAGTTGAGCCTCTGCCATCTGTACAACATCTTTCACGAATATACTCATGGTGTTTCCGATTCCTCCTGTACAGCTACATTTATTTCTTCCTGCAAGAAGAATGGTTCCCTTTCTTCTTGTACAATCAATCGCCCGTCTCGATCACAAATCCCTTCATAGCAAGGCTCTGACTTGTCTACCATGACTGCTTTCATCGCAGCGATCGCAACCGCAAGCTGCTCGTCGTCAGGCTCCCTTGTTGTCAGTTTTTGCAGATAAATGCCAGGCATGCTCAATACTTTAACGAGCCAAGTGTCACTTCTCCCTGCCCATTTTAAAAGTTCATACGAAATCCCCGCGACAACCGGAATCAACAAAAGCCTCGATGTGATCCGCCAAAACAAGTCAGGCCATCCGAGCAGGGAAAACAAGATCAGACTGATGACCATGACAAACATCAGAAAACTCGTCCCACACCTCGGATGCAGCATATAGAAGCTTCTGCAGTTCTCCGGCGTCAATTCGAGCTTATTCTCATAGCAATGGATGCACATATGCTCTGCTCCGTGAAATTGGAACACCCTGCGTATGTCTTGCATTCTCGAAATCGCAGCTACATATATGACAAATAGGACGATTCTGAGAACGCCCTCAATCAAGTTCAAAATGATTTCGTTTTCCGTAAATCTGCTGAAAAAGTTGACGACCCACGTCGGCCCGATAATAAAGATTCCTACGGTGAATAGAATTGCAAGGACGACCGAAGTGTACAGCATGATGTTCCATGAGCCTTTTTCGCCGAACTTTTTTTCTAGCCATATCGTAAGCTTGTCTTTCTCATATGCTTCGGCACCCTCGCCCTCGTAGCTTTCCAGCACTTGCGCGGAGTGCATCAGCGTCCTTGTCCCGGAAACGAGCGCCGAACCGAACATGAGAACGCCTCTGATGATCGGCAGTTTCGACCACGCTTTTCTTTGGGGCAGCATTTCGGTTTTGACATGCATTGCGCCGTTTGGCAAGCGGACGACGACCGCCGTTCTGTCTTCGCCTTTCATCATGATGCCTTCCAGGACGGCTTGTCCACCGACCTTTGTTGGCGACGCGTTTTTTATAAAAATTTTGCTTAAATCCATTTTATCCATCGAGCCTCATCTTTTTAATCACTTGGATAAAATCCGCGTTATTTTTGGTATGCGCCAAGTTGTCTATGATGTTTTCCGTCACTTCCTGAATGCCCAGGTTTGCCATCGCTCTTCGCATCGACCA
>WQWG01000049.1 GCA_009785435.1 Clostridiales bacterium | reverse complement strand
CGGCGCGGCGACCGGGTTTTACTTCATCAGTCAAAGCATGAACTACCTGACAACGGATAATGCGAGGGTAACGACGGATTTAATTGAGATTTCGTCCGGTATGCCGGGCGTTTTAGAGCGGTTTATGGTTTATGAAGGTCGTTATGTCTATGAAAATGAGATATTGGGCTGGGTTGAAAACGGTGAAGCGATGAGGTCGCCTGTAGACGGGATCGTCGTTCATTCAAGTGCGGTGCAGGGGCAAATGGTATCTCCGCTTGCACCGGTTGCAGTTGTGGCGTCCACGAATCATCTGCACATTCAGGCGAATATAGAAGAAACATACATCACACGACTGCAAGTCGGACAACCTGCGATCGTTACGATCGACGCGTTTGGCAGCCGTGAGTTTGCCGGATATATTTCTGACATTGGACGAATTACGGCTGCGGAACTTTCAGGCCAGGCGATGTTTTTTAACACAGGTGGTACGTTTACAAGGGTAACGCATCTCATTCCGATCAAAATAAACATTACAGATGATGTTGCGCTTGAAAATTTTATCGGTGTAAACGCCAGAGTAAGGATTCCGTTACGAGTGCCGGAAGACGGATTTTGGGTCGCACCAAGCGCTCCGGCTGAAGACACAGCTCAGCGTGTTGAAAGAAGAGATGTACATGCTACGCCGGGCTTTATTGTCGAGCAGGTTTATGTTGAAGTAGGGGATTTTGTGACAGAGGGGCAGGTATTGGCCAGACTGGATACGCAAGATTTGACGTTGTCCATTGCACAGCAAAGGGCGGCCCTCGAAATGACACGGCAAAACAGCCATATGGTCAATGCGGAAGCTTCGCTGACAGCAGCCGAAATCAATTTAACGGATGCACAAGAAAACCATAGAACGCTCAGCCAACTGTATGGCGCGGGAGCCATACCGCACAATGAACTCAGACAGGCAGAAATCCGGCTTCAATCCGCGCTTGAATCCCGAAATAGCGCAAGGGAGCTGCTGAATGCCATGCGTACGGAAAATTCAGCGAACTCAAGACACATAGAAGCTTCGCTCCGGATCCTCGAAAAGCAATTGCAAGATTCGGTGATCAAAGCGCCCATAAGCGGTGCCGTAACGGCTGTTTTCGCCAGAGAGGGCGCGGCAGGGCAAGGCGTGTTGTTCATCATAGAAAGCAGATAACTGATGAATTGCTGACAAATTGTTTACGAATTGTTTACGAATTGAATGGTTTGATTGACAGATGGACTTGTTCTTGCTACAGTTATTAAAAAGGGTAAGGGGGTAACGTTATGCGTCAAAAGACAGTACATTTGACATTAGGGCTGATTGCGTCATTTCTTGTCGTGCTCTTGATTTTGTCACTGCTTCTTATACAACTGACTACGGCGGCGACGACCGTGCAAACGCTGCACGGCAGGGTGATCATCCTTGACCCGGGGCACGGGCAGGGAAACACCAATATTTTTGAGGGATACGACGAGCAGGTGAGAATGCTCGCGCTTGCCCATCGAATCAAGCCTCTTTTGGAAGAGCGAGGCGCAACGGTGCTGATGACAAGGCCTACGGAGGAGGATGTGATTCTTCCTGTAAGGGCGGCGATGCTGAACCGATGGGCGCTTGAAGCGATCAGAGATGCTCGGCAAAGGGAGCTTGAGTTTTCAGAATCAGAACAAGGCGCACGCAGGGTGCAACGTGATCTTGATGAAATCGACAGGCTGCTTGCCATCATACAGAGCGTCATTGACGATCCTGAGAGAAACGCTCCGATTTACCTGAACTTTCCGTTTGATACTACATACACACGAGCGATACACCCGGATTGGCGCCGGATATTTGAACTTCAAAATGACCCGCTGATCAGCGACAACTATCTTGTCATTTCGTTGCACTCAAACGCGACACCAAGACCGATCAACACGGCACTGAATGGCGTAGACATTTTTTATATGTCCAATGTGCGCAGGAATAACGGAGCCTATTTTGCGAACTATGCCCATGAACGGCACAGTTTTCATTTCGCCAACCTGCTCATTGACAACATCGTCACCACCGGCTTGAACAAAAGAGGCGTCAGCCCCCACTATTTCCTGATCATCCGCGAGCATAACCTGCCCGCCGTTTTGGTTGAGAATGGGTTTCATACGAATGCCGCAGACAGGGCAAGATTGCAAGACGATGCTTTTTTAGATCGATTGGCCATGGTGTATGCAGACACCATATCGCATTACTTCGCGAATATGGACGAGATACCGGATCAAGTGCCGGGCAGGCTTCATGACATCCTCTTGGATATCTTTGGCACACGTTGATAAAGTTTGAAAAAAATTGATCTAGCAAAAGGAGCAATATAGGAGATATGGATATTCAAAAAATGGTTGTGATTGGCTTAGGCACGATGGGCAGCGGGATTGTTCAAACGGGACTTATGGCTGGATTTCAGGTCATGGCGATGGACTCCGACCCGGAAAAAGCAGAAAAAACAACAGCGACGATCTCAAAGGCTTTGACGAAGCTCGTTGAAAAAGGCAAAATGGAGCAGTCCGCCATGGACAATGCCATGGGTAGACTTTCTGTAACCTCGGATTTGAAGCGTGCCGCCGATGCGGATTTTGTCATTGAAGCATCCGTCGAAGACATCGAAGTCAAGAAAACATTGTTTCAAGAACTTGATCGCATCTGCAAGCCGGAAACGATCCTTGCCAGCAATACGTCGTCTCTTTCGATTACGGACATCGCAAGCGTAACCAAAAGGCCGGAGAAAGTCATCGGGATGCATTTTTTCAATCCGGCTCCAACCATAAAGCTTTTGGAAGTCGTGGTCGGCCATGTGACAAGCAACGATACCTATGACACCGTTTGTGCGGTAGGTGAAAAGATGGGCAAAACCATCGTAACATCTCAGGACAAAGCGGGTTTTATTGTGAACAGACTTGTGATCCCGTTCATCAATGAAGCCGTATTCCTGCTTGAAGAGGGAGTGGGAACCAGGGAAGATATTGATCATGGCAGTAAACTGGGGCTCAACCACCCAATGGGGCCGCTGGAGCTTGCAGATCTCATCGGCCTTGACGTCATGGTGGCCATTATGGATGCGCTTTATGATGAGTTAAAGGATTCAAAATACAGATGCGCACCCTTGATGCGACGAATGGTCAGGGCAGGGCATTTGGGCAGAAAGACGGGCAAAGGATTCTATACGTACGAAATTTAATGTAGAAAAGGTAAAGCATGATCAACCGATCATGCTTTCTAACGCTTCTATGGTTTGCACGCCCATGCTTCGGCCTACTTCAACACCATCCTTAAACATAACAAACGTAGGAAAAGCTGTGATTTGATTGAGTTGAATAAGCGTTGGTTCCGCATCTGCGTCTACCTTGGCGATTGTTGCTTTGTCGGCATCTTTGACCGCCAATTCCGCTACAATGGGTTCCATCATGCGGCAGTATCCGCACCATTGCGCTCCAAAGCCAATGAGTGTTTTGCCGCTGGCAATCGTGCTAGCGAAGTTGTCTTTTGTTAAATTGATCATGAAAGTACCTCCTTACAATATTAAATTCATTTATGATCAAGTGATTCCGATCATTTGCATCAGATATTGGGCATTTGTCGTTTTTGATACCCCGGGCTGTATTTTGTAGTCAAAATGAATCGCGTCGTTTGTATAATGCTCTGAAAAGCTGTAATTTTTAATTCTTATGTGGATCTCCGCAAGCTCGCAAAGTTCCAAATCGTGTGTGGAAACCATGCCTGAAACGCCCAGTGCGTTTAGCTTCGATATGACCGTCTTTGCGCCGATCAATCGGTCGACGGAATTGGTTCCTCTGAATATTTCATCAATCAGGAAAAATGCCTGTGTGTTTTGTTGGGCAAATGCAATCATGCTTTTGATTCGCTTTAACTCGGCATAGAAAGTAGAGACGCCCTCGTTCAGGTCATCGGATATCCGCATAGAGGTCATGACTTCAAACATCGGACAAACCATCTCTTTTGCGCATACAAAGCTGCCGCAACGCGCCAATACCAAATTGATGCCTACCGTCCTCAAAAAAGTCGTTTTCCCGGACATATTGGAACCGCTGATGATGAAGATATTGTTGTCGAGGCGAAGATCGTTGTTTATTCTGGCATCATTTGATAATAACGGATGACCTATTCCTTGCGCCTCGATTGCATGGCCTGTTTCGGCTATGACCGGCAAGCAAGTGTTGTTACATGCGTTCGGTAGATGTGAGAAGCATAACAAGCTTTCAAATTCGCCGACTGCGGCAAACCATTCTTCGGCCGAATCCGCGTATTTGTTTTTCCATTCTTCAAGCGAACATGCGCATTCATAATCCCACAATAAAAACGCGTTCAGAATGAAATAAAATAGGCCATTGTGTGTGGCTCTGATCTTATCCGCGATCCTGCCCAACTCTTTCATGGCTTTTGACGCAGTGTGTAATTGTGTTTGTATTTGGTTTAATTTTTCAGAAGAAAATTCCTTGTCGGTTAAGGCGCTTATTGCTGCACTGTATGCGCTCAACTTATAGGGCAGATTGGACATGGTTTTTAAATAGGCTCTCGTTTTCGGTATGCCGATCATCCATACCATGATTTGCGCTGCGACAATGATGCCGCCGATCGCGTAAAGGTTTTCCTTTTGAAATGCGACCATCCCGATGATGAATGCCAGTGTGATCGCAGGGATGTAAATGAGTAGCATTTTGATCAGCTTGCTTTTCATAAACGGTGTCTTGTCTTCCAGCTTGCGGACAAGCGCAACGGCAGCAGGGTCTGCGCCAATTTTGGACAAGCAGTATTGCATCTTGTTCGAAAAGTCTGTATCGGTACTCAGCTCGGAAATGGCTTCTTGCCTTTTCTGCAGCTCGATGGGTTCATATCTGGGATGCAACAAGTCATCGGCAAATCGCTGTCTGCCATGCCACGTGTTGGTTGTATTCAAAAATTGAAAAAGTGATTTTGAGCCGACAATGTCGAGGTCGCCGGCATATGCGTGTTCGGCGCAGGAAAATTCAGCGCCTGTATCTGCAAAGGATGTCCATTCGCCGGTGATTCTGTCGATCGATTGTTTGCAAATGCGTATGATCCCCTCTGCGTGATCCAGTTCGTCTTGTACGTTGATATGGCGAATCCAGAGGACGACAAGCAACACAAAGGTAGCGATGCTTGCAATGACAAGCATAGGCGGAAAACCTCTTGAAACGTTAAAATACATCAAGACGAGCATGGCAAAAACCAGAAAAAGCTTGGAATAACCCAAGATGTTATAAACAACGCGATTCTTTTGTAAGATCATTTCATGGTCTTCTATGATTGCAAAAAATTTGTTTTGCAATGAACGGCACCTCGTATCCTAAAGTATGAACGTTAATGGGGTTGCTTATGTCTTGTGAAAGCCGGGTAGGTGTCGATTTCTCCGGCCAAAAATTGGGCGAGCAGCAGCGCGCTTACATGTGGTGCCATGCCCCATTCGATCTTTTCTGCCAGCGGCGTGTG
>WQWG01000048.1 GCA_009785435.1 Clostridiales bacterium | reverse complement strand
TTACCAGAGAAGAATCGCCCAGAGGACAGTGGACACGATGGAAGTGGATATGATATTCGGCCATCACCCGCATACGTTGCAGGAAGTGGTCTACCTCACAAGTGAACTGACCGGCAGACAAGTTCCGGTATTCTATAGTTTGGGGAATTTCATATCGAACCAAAGGCGTGAAACGCTTCCGAATACCCGCAACAACAGGCATACGGAAACCGGCGCGATTGCGCAAGTCAGGGTCGAGTTTGATCTGAACAACAGAGAAATCATATCCATGAGCAAAAGCGCAATCCCTACATGGGTCGAAAGACATCAAGTGGGCGGCAGGCATGTATTTTCAATCATTCCTTTGACTGATGGACTTGAAGACAATACAACCCTTGCCGTTTCAGGAAACATCGGACGGGCGCAACAAGCGTTGGTGTATGCGAATGATATACTTGGAATCCATTGAGAACAGCCGAGAGGCTATGGTCAAAATGCTGCAGGAGCTTCTGGCCATTCGCAGCGTGAGGGAACCCGGGACTGCCGACATGCCGTTTGGAAAAGGCGTTCATGACGCATTTTTGTATATGCTGGACAGAGCGAAGCAGGATGGGTTTGACATTGAAAATATTGACAACTATGGCGGGCATATCGAGTTTGGCGGCTATCATTTGGATGAGGATGGCGAGATCATCGGCACAAACGAAGAAGTCCTTGGGATTTTAGGGCATCTTGATGTCGTTCCCGAAGGGAATGATTGGGATTTTCCGCCGTACGGCGCAGAAATCTTTGACGGCAAAATCTATGGCAGAGGAGCGATCGACAACAAAGGGCCTGTCGTTGCGTCCTATTTTGCCATGAAAGTGCTTAAAGAGGCGGGATTTATACCGGAGAAGAAAGTAAGGCTGATCCTTGGGCTGGACGAAGAAACAGGCTGGAAAGGAATGGACAAGTATCTTCAAAAGGCAAAGAAACCGTCGATTGGTTTTACGCCGGATGCGCAGTTCCCTGTCATCCATGGTGAAAAGGGGATTTTGGTATTTGAGCTTGCTAAGAAAATAAACAAAGCAACAGCAAAAGGTTTAGAACTGAGAAGTTTTAAAGGCGGAAGCGCGGCCAATATGGTCGCCGATCACGCAAGGGTTGTCGTCAGGAGCGATCAAGCGAACACATATGATCAGATCAAAGACGAAGCTGCGAGATACCGTACGGAACATCAGCGAAAAGTAAACGTCAAAGGCGTTGGGAAAAGTCTTGAAATTGCAACGCAAGGAATCTCTGCACACGGTGCAAGGCCTGAAAGTGGTCTGAATGCCATTTCGGTTATGATGGACTTTCTCGGCAAACTTTCTTTCGCAAACGATGATGTGAATGAGTTCATTGCTTTTTATAATGAACATATTGGATTTGAATTAGACGGAGCATCGATGGGGTGCGCGCTTTCGGATGAAGCATCGGGCAACCTGATTTTCAATATAGGCATGATGGAGATGGGCGATGAAGCCGGCATCATTACGGTCAATATTCGATATCCGGTGACGATGGACGAAGATGCCGTCTATGATGCGATCATGCCCGTTGTCAATCGATACAACCTTGGCGTTGTCAAACTGAGCAACCAATCGCCTATTTACATTCCAAAAGATGCCCCGATGGTCAATACGCTGATGGACATTTACAGAAATCATACCGGCGACAGTGAGAGCGAAGCGATCGTCATCGGTGGCGGCACCTATGCGCGTGCGGCTGAAAACCTCGTTGCTTTCGGTGCCTTGTTTCCGGGGCAGGCAGATGTGTGCCACCAAAAAAACGAATGCATCGAGATCGATAAAATGGTGCTTATGTGTAAGATTTATGCGGATGCGATTTATGAGTTATCAAAACCGGAAAATGATTATTAAAAATGAAGATGAGACGAAAAAATTCGGGATTGCTCTTGCGGATGAAATCAAAGCCGGAGATGTGATCGCGCTTTCCGGCGAGCTCGGAACGGGCAAAACGGCTTTGACGAAATACATTGCAGAGGCGCTGGGGGTCAAAGAAGAGGTAACAAGTCCCACGTTTACAATCGTTAAGGAGTATACAAGCGGCAAGTTGCCGCTGTACCATTTTGATGTGTATCGGATTTCCGGCGAAGAAGAAATGTTTGAGTTGGGCGCTTGTGAATATTTTTACGGCAATGGCGTTTGTATCGTTGAATGGGCGGATAAGATCGCAGGACTCCTTCCTGTAGGCAGCACAGTCATCCGTATCGTATACGGTGAAAACGAACATGAACGAATATATGAAATAAGTCGCATGGATTGAAGAGAGAACGATGTATATTTTAGCATTTGAAACAACAGGTGAACATGCGTCTGTCGCATGCATCGACAAAAAAGGCAACTTGGTTGAGCAGACATCTGAACAGATTTTCAACCATTTGCAGAGCCTGATGCCGATGACGGAACGGTTGATGAAAGAAAATGGAATAACGATGAGCGATATTTCATGCGTTGCCGCGTCAGCAGGGCCGGGGTCGTTTACAGGCATAAGAATTGGGGTTTCGTCCGCGAGAGCGATTGCGCAGGCCGTGAATATACCGTGTATATCGGTTCCGGCGCTTTGGTCTTTTTCGTATCATATCGAAAATTTCACAGGGCTTGTCTGTCCAATTCTGGATGCCAGACGAAACGAGATTTACGGCGGCGTTTTTTACTTGGATAGAAATAGTGGCGAGATTCGTGAAGTGGTTCCCGGTGGCGCGTATGGTATGCATGAATATTTGCAACTTTTACATGCCGAAATAACCGGAGAGGCGTTTTCAGAAATCATGTTTTTTGGAGACGGAATCAAATTATACCAAGACGAAATTGTGCAATGGCAAGGTTCATCGTTAAACGACAATATACGACTTGAATTTGCGGAAGCAGACAAAAGAGGACAAAAAGCATCGTCGGTCGCGAAACTTGCATTAAAACTTTATAACGAGGGAAAGCAAGTCGATTATGAACAGTTCATGCCGATCTATATGCGCAAACCCGAGGCTGAAAGAAAATTGGAAGAAGGGCAGCGATGAATGTACAGATAAGAGCCGCCAATGAAAAAGATGTAAGATCGCTTGCGGATATGGATCAAATTTGTTTTGCCCTGCCATGGAGCGAGAAATCCTTTTTTGAAGAGATTACACGCAATACAGTAGCGCGATATGTCGTTGCTGAAATGGCGGGCAAAATCGTGGGATATGCGGGCATTTGGATGATTCAAGATGAGGGGCATATCACGAACATTGCCGTGCATCCTGATTTCAGGAGACAAGGGATCGCGAAAGCGATGATTTTTACGCTGATTGAGATCTCTGAAGCGGCCGGAGTCAAATTCTATACGCTTGAAGTGAGAGCTTCGAGTGAAAGTGCCATTTCTCTCTATCAAGGCATGGGCTTTAAAGCATGCGGAGTAAGAAAAGGATATTACGAAGACAATAACGAAGACGCCATTATCATGTGGAAAACCGCAGACGAAAATTGAATAAAATTCCTCGAATCAAGCAATACTATCCTTAAAAAAGGAAAGTACTCAAAGCGCGGTCGAGGAGGACACGAAATGATGAGAGATCATAAAAAAAGAGCCATAACAAATGATATCCATAGCGCGGGAAATGGCGTACTGGATGTATCGTCGAGTCACTGCAGCAGATTTTCGCGCAGAAATGATTTGAACGTGTTTAATATGGCGAATTACATGAGTTGTGAGAATTGCAGGCATAGTGCGGATGATGGACGGTGTATTGCTTACGCGGGCAATTCGATAGGGAGTTTCGAATAAAGTGAAAAACAATCAATTTATAACGCTTGCGATTGAAACCAGTTGCGATGAGACGTCGGTAGCGCTTGTGGCAGATGGCCGGGAAGTCCTTTCAAACGTGATCTTATCACAAGTTGACACGCACACCATTTTTGGAGGTGTCGTGCCGGAGATCGCTTCAAGACACCATCTCGAAAATATCAATCGGGTCGCTCAGAACGCGATGCGAGAAGCATCAATAAAGCCGGATGAAATCGATATGATTGGCGTTACATACGGACCCGGGCTTGTCGGAGCGCTTTTGATCGGCATTGCGACAGCAAAGGCGTTTTCATTTGCGTGGAACAAGCCGCTTGTGGGCGTTCATCATATACAAGGGCATATCAGTGCCAATTACATAACGCATAAAGAGCTTGAACCGCCATTTGTCTCTTTGGTCATTTCCGGGGGACATACGAGCATTGTAGAAGTGACGGGTTACAATGAATGCAGGGTGCTAGGCAAAACGAGAGATGACGCGGCCGGCAAGGCTTATGACAAAGTCGCCAGAGTCTTGGGAATCGGATATCCGGGCGGCCCTGCGATCGACAGGATCGCAAAAGAGGGGAACCCGCATGCCGTGGAGTTCAAAAGGGTATTTTTAGAGAAAGACAGTTTTGATTTCAGCTTTAGCGGAATCAAGACAGGTGTATTGAATTATTTAAATTCCGAAAAACAAGCAGGACGAGACATTCATATCGCGGATGTGGCGGCAAGCTTTCAGCTGGCAATCATGGAAGTTGTCGTTTTTAAGTGCATTAGCGCAGTTCGCTTTGCAAAAACAGACAAGTTGGTTCTCGCGGGCGGCGTTGCGGCAAACAGTTTGCTCAAAAAGATGCTGAGCGAGGAATGTGAAAAATACGGCATTGAGCTTTACTATCCGCCGCCGGTTTTGTGTACCGATAACGCGGCCATGATCGGATGTGCCGCATATTATAAATACATAGCAGGAGGAAAGGACGATCTTACGCTCGATGCCTTTGCGAATTTGGAATTATGATTACACTATCTGCGAACAACATTACAAAAACATTTGGAATAGACGAAATATTAAAAGATGTTTCTTTTCATATCAACGAGGGTGACAGAATCGGGCTTATCGGGAACAACGGCGCGGGAAAGACAACACTCTTAAACATTTTATCGGGAGACCTGCCGGCTACGTCAGGCCATTTTTTTGTTTCACAAGGCAAGACGATTGGGTTTTTACGACAAAAAGACAACTTCAAAGGCAGCAGCACGGTGTACGAGGAAGTCTGCGCCATTTTTTCGGATCTGATCAAAATCGAAGATGAGATGAATGAAATATCGCTTCTTATTTCGGAGCGCTCCTCTGCCGGTGAAGATGTTTTGGGGTTGGTGCATAAATACGATAAGTTGCAAGAGGAGTTCAATCGGCGAGATGGTTATCGGTATAAGAGCGATATCGTCGGAATTCTTGGGAGCATGGCGTTTGGCGAGGAGTATTATAACAAAGAAATCGAGATGCTTTCAGGCGGTGAAAGGACGCGACTTGCGCTTGCCTGCCTGCTATTAAAAAAGCCGGATTTGTTATTTTTAGATGAACCAACGAACCATCTGGACATCGGAGCCATAAAATGGCTTGAGCAATACTTAAAGTCTTATTCGGGCAGCATACTTCTCATATCGCATGACCGATATTTTCTGGATCAGATCGTAAACAAGATATTTGAAATCGAGAATCACAAACTATCG
>WQWG01000047.1 GCA_009785435.1 Clostridiales bacterium | reverse complement strand
GATGGAACATGGATATTCATTCAGGATCAGCATGTGCCGCTTGACACGCCTCAAACCGGGCTTTCCGGCATCGGGCTATATTTGTTCATGATGGCTGTTTCAATAACAGGATTCGCCGTATTGGTTCGCAGCAGAAAAAGAAAAATAGAAGCCTAGCTTAAAAAAACAGCATTACGATATCACACATACGGCTTGATGCCGGTGATGATATATATAATTTTCCGCAATAGGCATAGCGGAAACGGACGCATCTTTAGTGGCACTCTCCAACCCAAACCGATGCGTCCAACAGTAATAGCAAATCAGCGGGGGCTACCACCCCCGCTGACGCGCTCATTGCTACAGAAAGATACGAATTCTTCTTATTACTCGCTTCAGTTGTCAAACAACGGGCGAGTAATTTTTTTATGGCGACAGTAAAAAATATTTCAATTACACATATTGACAATGCGATAATATTTTGGCATAATCGTTGTGAAGACAAAATAGATTTTCCTGATCTCAGGAAAACCAAAAATAAATTCACAATAAAAGCGGAGGCATTATGAGCGGCGAAATAACCCCATATGCAAACAAAATTGTAACGATGATTGAGCAAGCCCGGCAAAACGCATTGCATAGCGTAAATGCCGAGCTTATTAAGCTATATTGGAATGTTGGAGAATATTTAAGTATCGAAAGCGCAAAGTCTGATTGGGGCAATGCCTTTATAAATGCAACAGCGGAATATATAAAAGAAAACTGCCCCGAAATTAAAGGGTTTAACAGGCGTGGACTTTATCGGATGAGGCAATTTTACGAAACATACAAGGCAAATGAATTTGTGTCAGCACTGCTGACACAAATTAGCTGGACAAATCATTTGCAAATAATGTCTGGCACAAAGAGCATTGAGGAAAAGGAATTTTACTTATCTCTGTGTGCAAAGGAAAAATATTCGAGTAGAGAATTGGAGCGACAGCTTAAAAGTGCTTATTATCAGCGACATATGCTATCAACGCAAACCGTCAGCCCTATCGAAGCGCAAAGCAATGATGATATGCGATTACTTGATCATTACGTTTTGGAATTTCTAGACTTGCCGGATAAGTTTTCTGAGGACGATTTGAAAAAAGCAATTGTCAAAAATCTGAAAAATTTTGTCCTTGAAGCGGGTAAAGATTTTAGTTTTGTAGGCGAGGAGTACAGAGTACAAGTTGGCAATTCGGATTACCATATCGATTTGTTGTTTTATCATCGTGGGCTATCTTGTCTTGTGGCATTTGAATTGAAAATTGATAAATTTCAGCCGGAATATATTAGCAAAATGGACCTCTACCTTGAGGCGCTCGACCGTGAGCATAGAAAGCCGAACGAGAACCCTGGCATTGGTGTTATCCTTTGCGCGAGCAAGGAAGATGAGGTTGTTGAGTTTGCTATGAGTCGTAATCTTTCGCCGACAATGGTTGCTGAGTATTCTCTAAAGTTAATTGATAAAAAATTACTGGAGAAAAAGTTGAGAGAATTTAAGGGAATCTTGTTAGCTAAAAGTGAAACAGGCGATTAAAATGAGTAATGGCGAGTAGACAATAAAACAACATAAACAACAAAACCGACATGGCGAAATACAAAAACGCCGACGCTACAGGGCTTGTCATTTCTCATTGGCTCAGTACACGCTATATGGTTGAGTTCATGGGAATTTGGGAAAAGGTAAATAATCCGAACTTTAATGTTACTGAATTCAGTAACATTAAAAAAGAAAATTGAGGAAACAAGGCAAAAGGCGGAACAGTTTGCTTTATAACGCATAATTTAAAGAAGATTATGATATCTTCGGCTCTTATTGCTCGCTTCAGTTGTCAAACAAACAACGGGCGAGCATTTTTCTTTTTTTGGCGACAGTAAAAAAAATTCAATTATACATATTGAAATCACAATAATATTTTGTTACAATCGTCGAAAGTGAATTTGTGTCACCACTGGTGACACAAATTAGCTAGACGAACCATTACTCGATGTTTGGAGGTGTATGTTATGGTCTTTAACACGGCGAAAGTGATGTCAAAAGGTCAAATAACGTTGCCTGTTGATATACGCAAAAGCATGGGTTTATCAACAGGCGACCGAGTGGCGTTGATTTACGAAAATGATCGTGTAATCATGGTGAATCCTGCCATTTATGCAATGGAGACTTTACAAAGAGAGATGGCCGGCGCATTTGAAAAAGCCGGCATAAACAACGAAGATGATATTATGGATTTAGTTCGTGAGGTTCGAGAAGAAGACGAAAAAGCGCAACAACTCTATGAAGCAATGTTGAAAGAACAGAGAGATCTTTATGCGAGAGAGCGCGGAGCAGAGAAAAATGCAATGTTAACAGTGGCGAAAAATGCCTTGCAAATGGATATGTCTATTGATGATATTGTAAAACTAACAGGCTTAACCGACAAGGAAATAGAAAACATACTCGCCTGACCGAGTTTATACACTTGAAGTAGCTCTTAAAGTTTGTTACACTTTAAGGGCTACATATTTTTTGGAATGGATTTGATGATGGAACATAAAAATTATTTTTTCATAGATGAATATGACATCGCGGTCGTAGGCGCAGGCCATGCAGGATGTGAGGCGGCGCTTGCGTCTGCACGCATGGGCAAGAAGACGCTTTTGCTCTCGATCAACCTTGAATCCGTGGCGATGATGGCGTGCAATCCATCCATCGGCGGGACAGGAAAGGGTCATCTTGTGCGGGAAATCGATGCGCTCGGTGGCGAGATGGGCATCAACATCGATAAAACATTTATCCAAAGCAGGATGTTGAACACGGGAAAAGGCCCCGCAGTCCATTCTCTCAGGGCGCAGGCGGATAAGAATGCGTATCACCTTGAGATGAAAAGGGTTCTGGAACAGCAAGAAAACCTCGACTTAAAGCAAGGTGAAGTCATAGACCTGATTGTTGAAGATGGCCAAGTTTGTGGCATCGTTTTAAAGACAGGCTCTGCGTATAAGGCGAAAGCCGTCATTTTGGCAACAGGAACGTATTTATGCGGAAAGATATTCATCGGAGACAGAGCTTTCTATAGCGGGCCGAACGGCCTTGCGCCTTCGATGGAGTTGTCCGAGAGCCTTGAAACATACGGAATCGGCCTCAGGCGCTTTAAAACGGGGACGCCCGCAAGGGCGCTCAGAAGCAGTTTTGACTTTTCAAAGATGAAAGAAGAACAAGGCGACGCCGAAATCGTTCCCTTTTCATTTATGACGGATCATCTTGAAAAGGAACAGGTGCCGTGTTACTTGACCTATACAAATCAAAATACACACGATGTCATCAGGGCAAACTTTGAACGCTCTGCATTGTTTGGTGGACAAATTGAGGGAATCGGGGCGCGGTATTGCCCATCCATAGAAGACAAAGTGAACCGCTTTGCGGACAAAGAAAGACACCAACTGTTTGTTGAACCCGAAGGTCTTCATACAGAGGAAATGTACATCCAAGGGATGTCATCAAGTCTTCCCGAAGATGTGCAAGAGGCCTTTTATAGAACCATTCCGGGGCTTGAACATGTGAAGATCGTAAGGCCGGCATATGCCATCGAATACGACTGTATCGACCCCTTAAGCTTAAAAATGAGCCTCGAAACCAGGCTCATCGAGAATTTGTTTTGCGCAGGGCAGTTTAACGGCAGCTCAGGATATGAAGAAGCAGCAGCCCAAGGCCTCATGGCGGGCATCAATGCTGTGTTGAAGATCGATGGCAAAGAACCGTTTGTTTTGGATCGTTCCGAGGCGTATATCGGCGTACTCATCGATGATCTGATAACGAAAGGCACAAATGAGCCGTATCGAATCATGACATCCAGAGCGGAATACCGCCTTGTGTTGAGGCAAGACAACGCGGACTTAAGGTTGACCGAAAAATCTTACGGTATAGGACTTGCGTCGAAAGACCGTTACGACCGATATCTGAAAGACAAGGCAGACGTTGAAATTGAAAGGAAGCGGCTTGAAGAAACCCTGTTTATGCCAAGAGAAGCAGACGAGTTTCTGAGAAAAATGGACAGCACGCCGCTTAAAAACAAAGCGTCGCTTGCCGAGCTTATGAAAAGGCCGGAAATCACGTATGAAGCATTGGCTGAAATCGATCCGGGAAGGCCGGCACTTTCCAAGCATGTCATCACAAAGCTGGAAGTGCAGATCAAATACGAGGGATACATCGATAAACAGCTTCTTCAGATCAAAAACTTTAAGAAACTGGAAGATAAAAAGCTTGACCCTGCGTTTGATTATGCTCAGGTGTCGGGTCTTCGCATCGAAGCGACGCAGAAGCTGAATCAATTCAAGCCTGTTTCTGTAGGCCAAGCATCGAGAATCTCCGGCGTTTCGCCGGCAGACATCAACGTATTGCTCATCCATTTGGAAAAGAAGAGGCGAGAGCGAAATTGACGAAGTTCACAATAAATAATTACGGAAAACCAATGATCTCGACAAAGACCTCCGTATTTGCAAAGTGTTTTGCGCTCGACGCAAACATAAGATGACCGGCAAAAAGTTATTGTAAACCAAGTTATTTCGGTGAAGAAATATGAATCAACTTGAAAATGCATTTGAACAATTGAATATTTCAGTGAACAGCGAAACGATTTTGAAGTTTGAGCAGTATATGAAGCTGGTGCTGGAGTGGAATGAGAAAGTCAATTTGACCGCGATCACGGATGAAAGCGAATTTATCAAAAAACATTTCATCGATTCGGTTTTGTGTGCCGGTTTTGACGAAATGAAAAACGCAGACACCATGATCGATGTGGGAACGGGGGCAGGATTTCCGGGCGTTCCGCTGGCGCTGATCTTTCCGGACAAACAATTTCTGCTTATCGATTTACTTGGAAAAAGAATCAAAATATTGGATGAAATATTGGAAAGCCTTGGGGTATCAAACGTTGAAACGCTTCATACGAGAGCCGAAGACCTTGCGCACAAAGAAGCATACAGAGAAAAATTCGATATCTGTGTTTCGAGGGCTGTTGCGAATCTTGCAACACTTTCAGAATATTGCTTGCCGTTTGTCAACATCGGCGGCACATTCATTTCTTATAAAGGCCCTGATGCCAGTGAGGAGTTACAAGAGGCAAAACGTGCGATCAAAATATTAGGCGGAGAAACGGAGAGCATCAGGAACGTAAATCTTGAAGGCTTTGACCTTAATCACAATATGGTTGTCATCAAAAAGAAGCAAAACACACCTGTGAAATATCCGAGGAAAGCCGGAACGCCAACAAAAGACCCTCTAAAATAGTAAGCTTCGTTTCACGTGAAACCTGAAACGGTTCGTGTAAAATGTTGGTTAAAAACAAAGAATAACATCAAAAAAACCTCTGAAATAGCGAAACCAGAGGTTTTTTGTTTGATAAAAATGCTTTTTACTTGGAATATCTCTTGTTACGATATGGATAAAACGGGGAATATGATCAAAACACCAAGCCATTAAGGAGGGAAAAAATGATGTTATTGCGGAGAGATAATGAAATCGCCATCGAACAAATTTGTTTAAATCCTGAGCAACCAAGAAAAATATTTCAAGAAGCAGAGCTTCTGGAACTAAGAGATTCCATCAGGGAGTTCGGAGT
>WQWG01000046.1 GCA_009785435.1 Clostridiales bacterium | reverse complement strand
TGGACGACGACGCCTTGGACGCTTGCGTCAAACGTAGCGCTGACGACCGGTACGGATATTGATTATGTAAAAGCAAAGATGCGCGAAGATTCGCCGGAAGCAGGGAACGTGTTTTATGTTGCCAAGGCGCTTGCGGACAAAGTGCTCGGAGAGGGCAAATATGACGTCATCGCCGAGATGAAAGGCAGTGAGCTTGAGCATATTGAATACGAACAATTGATGCCTTTTGTCAAAGTGGACAAGAAAGCTTTTTTTGTTACGTGCGGAGATTATGTAACGGTTGAAGACGGCACGGGCATTGTCCACACAGCACCGGCGTTCGGTGAAGACGATTATCGGACAGGCCGGAAATATGATCTTCCGGTTCCGAATCCTGTTGACGAACAAGGGAAATACACCGATACGATTTGGGCGGGCAGACTGGTGACAGAAGAAGCGCTGGAAATCGATATCATCAAGTGGCTTGCCGCTGAACATAAATTGTTTTCCAAAGAGAAATTGGCGCATAATTATCCTCATTGCTGGAGATGCAGCACGGCCTTGATCTATTATTCCAAACCGAGCTGGTATATCGAGATGACAAAGCTGAAAGATCAGCTGATTGAAAATAATAACAATACAAACTGGTTCCCTGACTTTATCGGTGAAAAACGATTCGGGAACTGGATTGAAAACCTCAACGACTGGGCGATTTCAAGAAACCGGTATTGGGGAACGCCGATCCCGATATGGAAATGCGAATGCGGACATCTGACCTGTGTCGGAAGTCGGGCAGAGCTTGTAAGCGTCGCACAGGAAAAAATTACGGAAGACATAGAACTGCACAGGCCGTATGTGGACGATGTTCATTTGACATGTGAACAGTGCGGAAAAACGATGGAGCGCATCACGGAAGTCATGGACTGCTGGTTTGACAGCGGTGCGATGCCTTTCGCGCAACACCATTACCCGTTTGAAAACAAAGAGAACTTTGACACGGAATTGTTCCCGGCAGATTTTATTTGCGAGGGAATTGACCAGACGCGCGGATGGTTTTATTCGTTGATCGCAATTTCAACATTTATAAAAGGCATTTCGCCGTATAAAAATGTTTTGGTCAATGACCATATCCTCGACAAAGAGGGCAAAAAAATGAGCAAATCAAAGGGCAATGTCGTGGATCCGTTTGAGCTGTTTGACAAATACGGTGCAGATGCGACCAGATGGTACTTGTTTCATACTTCGCCGGCATGGTCACCGACGAAATTTGATGAGGAGGGCCTCATTGAAGTCACCGGCAAGTTTTTTGGAACATTAAGAAATGTATATAACTTTTTTGTGCTTTACTCAAATCAGGACGATATCAGCCCGAGAGACATCAAAGTGTCCTATGAAGAAAGGCCTGAACTCGATCGATGGATATTATCAAAATACAACAGGCTGATCGATGAAGTGACCGTTGAGATGAATCGGTATGACCATATGAAGGCGGTCAGGAAAATTCAGGAGTTTGTTGCAGAGGATTTATCGAACTGGTATATCAGAAGAGCGAGAAGACGGTTTTGGGACGAGACGTTGACCGAAGACAAGAAATCGGTCTATGCGACGACCTATGAGGTTCTTGTAGGCATTTCGCTGCTTGCGGCACCATTTGCGCCGTTTATTACGGATGAAATGTATACGAAGCTGACCGGCGAAGAATCGGTTCATCTTTCATTGTATCCGAAAGCAAATGTGAAATTGATCGACGAAAACGTTGAAACCAGAATGGATCTCGTCAGGACGCTTGTTGCGCTTGGAAGAGGCACGAGAGAAAAAGAACGAATCAAAGTCAGACAACCGCTCAATGGCATTCTCGTTGATGGCAAATATGAGTCGCTCATCAGTGATTTGGCACCATTGATCATAGAAGAATTAAATGTAAAGGGGGTCATATTTGAGAAAAACCTGGAACAATTCATGGATTACAGCGTAAAGCCGAACTTCAAAACGGCGGGGCCTGCTTTGGGTTCTAAGATAAAAGCTTTTGGAGCCGCTCTTCAAAACGCGGAACCTGCAAAGCTGATCAGCGAACTTGAAAAGAACGGCGAAACGCAAATGATGATTGAGGGCGAATCATTTACCATTCAAAAAGACTTTGTTGAAATCAAAGTAAGCGCGAAAGAGGGCTTCTCGGCAGCCATGGAAAACGAGATTTTTACGATCTTGGATACGACGATAACGCCTCAGCTTGTGCAAGAGGGGTTTGCACGAGAAGTGATTTCAAAAATACAACAGCTTCGTAAGCAAAAAGGCTTTGAGATGATGGACAATATTAAAATATACCTATGTGCGGATGCGGATGTACAAGAAGCCGTGAGCAAGCATAAGGCGTATATCATGAAAGAAACGCTGGCGGTTTCTATAACCGATCAAGACGGCCTTTCGGATTATGATATCAATGGACATAAGACAGGCATTGACGTAGAAAAAGTATAAAGAAAAAATTCCGCCGCCGGTTGAATCGTATGATGATGAACTATTTTGCACTTTTGCAGAATATAGTTGTAGAAACAAAAGGAGGGTTTGATTATGAAAAATAATAATGGAGTATTTTACTTGCCTGATTTGCCGTATGCACCGAATGCGCTTGAACCTTATATCAATGAAGAAACGATCATGGTTCACCATTTCACATTGCATAAAAAGTATGTGGATCAGCTGAATGCGATCATGGAAAAGAATCCCGGATATCAGGAGTATGGCCTTGTGGAACTGATACAGAACGTAGAAAAACTGCCTGCGGACATACGCACAGGCGTATTCAGAAACGCAGGGGGCGTCTTGAACCACGATTATTATTTCGACATGATGCGTCCGGCTCCAAACGACCTGCCTGCCGGAAAATTGGGCGAAGCAATCAACAAACAGTTTGGAAGTTTCGATAATTTTAAAAAAGATTTTACGACTGCGGCAATGGCCGTTTTTGGCTCCGGTTGGACGTGGCTTGTAGCGGACGCGGCAGGGAAACTGTATATCATGAATACGGAAAACCAGGTGACGCCGTATAGCTTTGACAGGATTCCGATCATTCCGATCGATATATGGGAGCATTCGTTTTTTCAACAGTATCCCGCCAAAAGAGCCGACTACATAGAAGCATGGTACAATGTGGCGGACTGGGCAAAGGCGGATGTGCTCTATAGCGCACTGTAAGCAGATAAAAGGAAATATGCATGAAGACAAATTTGGGAGCGATGGAGCTTTCAGAACTCGAAGAATACTTTGAAAGCATAGGAGAGAAGAAATACCGTGCAAGACAAGTGTTTCAGTGGATTTACAGAGGAATCGATTCTTTTGACGAAATGTCAGATATTCCGGCCACTTTACGCGAAAAGTTAAAAGAATCCGCGGAAATCTCAGCACTCAAAGTCTTGGATTGTAAGATATCGCAAACGGACGGTACGAGAAAATATCTGTTTGAACTTCCTGACGGAAATATGATCGAAAGCGTTTTCATGAAATATAAGTTTGGCAACTCCATCTGCATCTCGTCTCAGGCGGGATGCAGGATGGGGTGTGTTTTTTGCGCGTCAGGCAAAAATGGGTTATCAAGAAACCTCAGCGCAGGCGAAATGGCCGGGCAGATTCTTGAAGTGCAAAAGAATGCTCAGGAAAAAATAAACCATATCGTGGTGATGGGTACAGGCGAGCCGTTTGACAACTATGAAAACGTGTCTGCATTTATGAGAATCGTCAATCATGAGCATGGACTCAACATCGGGATGAGAAATATAACCGTGTCGACATGCGGTATTGTTCCAAGGATCAAATCTTTCGCGAATGACTTTCCTCAGGCCAATCTGGCCGTTTCTTTGCACGCGCCGAACGACGCCATGCGAAAAAAGATCATGCCGATTGCGAACAAATATCCGTATGACGAGCTGATTTCCGCATGCAAAGCATACACGGAAAAGACGGGGAGAAGAATCACGTTTGAGTATACGTTAATTGCCGGACAAAATGACGATGGCCAATATGCCGATGAACTTGCGGCGAAATTACAAGACATCCTTTGCCATGTGAATTTAATTCCGATGAATCCTGTTTCAGAACTTTCGCTGGCACCCTCCGCAAGAGAAAAAGCGGTACAATTCATGAAAAGGCTTCGAAAGAAAGGCATCGCAACGACCATACGGCGGGAGCTTGGGCAGGATATCGAGGCGGCGTGCGGGCAGTTAAGGTTGTCTAAATTTAGTTCTTTATCTCCTTGCTCCACACAATGCGAGCATGGTATAATAAGATAAATTTTGCAAATCAACAATAAAAAAGGAGGCGTTTAAAATGGTTAGTTTATTGATTGGTCGTAAAGGAACAGGCAAAACGAAACGCATGATCGATTTTGCGAATGAAAGTATGGAAACAGCAAAGGGAAGTATCGTTTTCATCAAAAAAAGTCATAGAGCGATGTATGATTTGAAGTACAGGATCAGAGTCGTTTGTATGGAAGAGTATGAAGGTATTTCCAATAGTGATGAATACATAGGCTTTATCTATGGGATTATAAGCTCGGATCATGATATTGAAAAAATATATATTGACAGCATTGTAAATCCTGCTAACATTCAGACATTTGACCTGCCTGAGTTCTTAAAAAGGCTGAATCAAATATCGGAGACGTTTGGGGCTGATTTTATTGTCAGCATCAGCGCAGAGAAAGAAGAGATGGCGGGCATTGACGTTACCGGTTTTGAAATTTTGAATTAAACATGAATGGTTTTGATTTAAAGATCGGTGACATAGAAAAAATATTTTCAGGAAGAGTTCCCGGAGTCATAGGCGGTGGACACGATTATTCGGTGCTTGTTCCACTGGTCAAAAAGGACGGCGAATTAAATTTGCTGTTCGAAGTACGTTCATCTAACTTGGAAAGACAGCCGGGCGAAGTGTGCTTTCCCGGCGGCAGAGTAGAGGACGGCGAGACGGCGGAAGAATGTGCCGTCAGAGAAACCGCTGAAGAACTGGGACTGGATGGCCGTGATATAAAAGTGATTGCTCAACTGGACACCATTTATACATACAGCAATTTTACTTTATATTCGTTTCTGGGTGAAATCGACTATGATACACTATCGCGTGCGGAAATCAACCACAAAGAGGTAGAATCCATTTTCTATGTGCCGTTATCAAAATTCATGCTAAACGACCCATACATCCATGTAATGGAGTTGATACCCAACGCAAACGACTTTCCGTATGAAATGGTAAATTTTCCAAATGGATATAATTGGAGAAAAGGCATTTCTGCGGTTCCGATTTACCAATTTCACGAAGAAATCATTTGGGGGCTAACAGCTCGTATTTCTCACAATCTGGCAGAGATTTTGAGAGAAAAACCCTAGTAAAAACTTGGAAAAAAGCAGTGTTTAAAACAACGCTGCTTTTTTAGTTGGAAAATTTTATGCAATGATTTTTACAATTTTCACCCGTATAATTTTGTTTAGGCGGTTTTTCGAAAAACAAACGTAAAGAACATTTAATGCAACGGACACAATGAAAAGGAGAAAATCATGAAACAGAAAATGACTGTATATATGTTAATGCTATGTGTGTTACTTGTTGTAACCATGCCGACGCAAGTTTTCGCGTCAACAAACAACACCGGCAACAATTCTTGTGTGAGACAAGCAAGCGCCAACGCA
>WQWG01000045.1 GCA_009785435.1 Clostridiales bacterium | reverse complement strand
GAAAGTTAAAATAGGGAAGAATGAAATTTATCGAGACGAAAATATTTACAAGCAAGCAGGGAATTGAGCCTTTGGCTTCAATGCTCATGGAAATCGGGCTGACCGATTTCGTGATTGAAGATCCGACTGAAATTACGGAACTGCGCAATAAAAAAAATGCGTATGACTGGGATTACATCGATGAAAACGTTCTCGCCATGGAGGGCAATGAACCCAATATTGTTCTGTATCTTGAAGACAATGACGAGGGAATGAAGACATTACAGAAGATCAAGCTTGCGGCCATGGAACTGAAAGACAAAGAGGCAGAAGGTTTCTTTGGAGAAGGTGTTTCGCTTGGCCGGCTGTCTATTGAAGAGAATACCGTTGACGACAATACGTGGAAAGACAATTGGAAAGAATTTTTCAAACCATCCAAGGTGACGGATCGCATTGTGATCAAACCCACATGGGAAGAATATAAGCGCAAGGCCGATGAGCTTGTGATCGAACTGGATCCCGGTATGGCTTTTGGGACAGGTACGCATCCGACGACGTCGATGTGCATCAAGTTTATGGAGCGTTACGCGGGGCAATTCAAGTCGGTTTTGGACATCGGGTGCGGGTCGGGCATATTGTCGATCGCGGCGGCTCTTTTGGGTGCGGAAGATGTTTTGGGCATCGAGATAGACCCGCAGGCGGTTGCGATTGCAAAAGAAAACGTACAGTGCAACGGGCTTGACGATAAAATACGAATTTTCGCAGGCGATTTAACGAAAGGCGTCGATTTAAAAGCGGATTTGGTTGTCGCCAATTTGATGGCGGATATGGTCGTGCTGCTTGCGGAAGACGTGCATAAAAACCTTGCCTCCGGTGGATTGTTTGTGTCATCCGGCATTTTGATCGATAAACTGGAGGAAGTGAAAGCAGGTCTAAAACGCGCAGGTTTTGCGATCGTCGATGTATTGGAAGAAGGTGAATGGTGCGCAATGTTGGCGCGCATCAAGGAAACAAGATGAACCGATTTTTTGTAAGCAAAGAAAATGTCCTTGCGGATGAGATCATCATAAACGATCGTGAAGACATGCACCACATCACGAAAGTGTTGCGTTTAAAAGAGGGTGCGGTTCTTGATATTTCGGATTCTGATACGTGGGAATATCGCGTTGAATTGACTGCTATTTCAGCGAGTGAAATACGAGCAAAAATTTTGGACAAGCAGAAATTTTCGTCTGAGCCTGTGCTGAAAATCACGCTGTTTCAAGGGATTCCCAAGCAAGGCAAGATGGAAACCATTATACAGAAATCGGTCGAGCTTGGTGTATCTGGCATCGTTCCGGTTTTTACGGCGCGGACTGTTGTTTCGCGCAATGAAAATTTTGCAAAGAAAATAGAGCGCTGGCAGAAGGTAGCAGGCGAGGCGGTTAAGCAATGCAGACGTGGTGTGATTCCGAAAATCGAAAAAGAAATCTTGTTTTCGGATATGATCGATCGATTTGCTTCCGGTGCGTTTGACGTTGTGTTGTTTCCCTATGAGAATGAAGATGGCCGTTCCATCAAAAACGCGCTGAGAAATCTCAACGAAAAACCGCAGACTTTGGCGATCGTGATCGGTCCGGAAGGGGGCTTTTCGGATGAAGAAGCAAATGCGTTAAAAAGCGCAGGCGCGGATGCTGTTTCGTTGGGAAAGACGGTTTTACGAACCGAAACAGCCGGTCCGGCGTCGATTGCCATGGTGATGTATGAGTTGGAATTGTAAGTTAATAAAAATATAAACGCTGCTGTTCAATTATTTATTGACAATATTTCCTGAACCGAACGTTCAGGGCTTCTGAGATATCTTTTCAGCGAAAACAGATCATCAGGATTTCTTGTGATTTGGTTGACGCCCTCCCTGCAGCTCAATGTTGCCCGAAATCCCATTTCTTTCAGGATATCCCTGGAACTGTCGCTGATGAATCCGAACGGATATGTAAACGTTGTGGGTGTCAATCCTGTAATTTCTCTCATCCTGTCTTGCAGCTTGCCGATGTCATCGTTGAGCATGCCGCTGTATACTTCGATGCTTTCGCCATGTTTTTGCGCGGCACCCTGTCTGCCTTTGTGGGAGGTGTGCATGTTAAATGTATGGTTTTGAAATTCGCCGTGCCCTGTAATGATCATTTGATTGATGTGGTTCCATGACAGATGTGAATATGCCGCATGAAATTCGCGTTCAAGGCTGTATTCTTCTGTGTATTTGCCAATGATTGAAAAGACCGCTCTTTTGTTGTATTTTTGAAGCAACGGGTATGCGTAGTGATAATTGTTGTAATAGCCGTCGTCGAATGTCAGAATGATCGGTTTTTCGGGCAGGGGCGTTCCGTGATCAACAAAATTGATCAGGTCTTGCATGACGATCGTGGTATAGCCGTTTCGTTGCAGGTATTTTAAGTCTTCTTCAAACGCTGAGGGGCATATAAAATAGCGCGTCTGCAGCTTCCTGTCTTTGATCAGGCCGTGGTACATGATGATCGGGACGCTTACGCTTTGGTCTTCCGCCGTTGCCGCTCGCTGCTCTCTTGTGGAGACAACGAAATAGTTTGGCTCTGCAAACCGATATTTTCTGTAGTATTCGCCGCTTTCTTCATTTCGATAGACGGTCGCGCGGTTTTTGGACAGGAGACGGGAGATCGCATACAGGTCGATCCATATTTGGTTGGGGCTTTCTTTTTCAGACTCCTCGAAGACAAGTTGCATACCGACATGCAGGTGCGGCGTTGCGATGTTGTTTACGTTTTCTCTGATGCTGTAGCCGGTTCTGCCCGAATAGCCAATGACATCTCCGGCTGTGACCACCATCCCCTCACGCAGGGTGCTGTTGAACGGGTGGTCCTTGCGCAGGTGCGCGTAATAGTAGTAACGCAACCCGTCAAAGCTTCGTATTCCGATGCGCCAGCCGCCGTATTGGTTCCATCCCATGATTTCGACGATGCCGCTTTCGATGGCGATGACTGGCGTGCCGACCTGAACCATCAGGTCATGGCCGAGGTGCCGCCGTTTAAATCCATAGCTTCTGCTGACGCCGAAATCATTGAAGTGGGTATAATAAAAACCCTCAGCAATCGGAAAAAAGGCTTTCAGGCCATATTTTGGCTGCCATGCCATGCGATTGGGATCTCCGTTTGTGGCCTGCAGTTCGATTTCGTATTCGCCGATGAAACCGGCCAGTACCGCGCCGTATGCTCTTCTGTAAAAAGCAAAATGCTTCATGTCTGCTGTGATTGTTTCGATCGTTTCACCGTTTTGCAGCCTTTCAACAAGCGCTTCGATGTCTTTCGAACGATAATTCCGGAAATTGCCGCCATATTTCGCGCCGAGATAGGCGAGTATGTCGATCCAGCAGATGTGTACCTCTTGTCCAAAACTCCTGATATCGATGTCCATCGCCTTTGCCATCGCTTCATAGGTGACGTTAAAGTCTACCCACTTGATGGCTTCGCTGTCCTTTGGGGCAAGCGTGGCCAATGTGATGGGAAGCGCATGGATAGACATGAGTCCGAAAGCCAATGAAATGCACAGGAAGCAGAGGCATATGACTTTGAGCAAAACGATTTTTTGCCTTTTTTTATGTTTCTTTATAATACGCATACGATAGTGTATGAGCGATTGCCCGTGAAAATGCAATGATGTGTTACGATTTTTCTGTTTCTTCACACTGCTTTAAAACAGCGATCGTCGTAAGGGTATCTCCGAGCTGCAAGAAAACAGCAGCAAGCAAAGCCAATTCATCATCGGATAAATTTTTTGATAGAGCCAGCGCAACGGCGGATATCGATGCAATTAATCCCTCTGTATACAATAGAATCATCCCCTTATACAGATAGTATATGGGGGGGATTAAAGAAAATGACGTAAAAAGGGAAGCATGCTTGGCATGATCAAAGCGACTGCGTGAACCGGCAAGATATTTTCTGAATCAAATCTTGCGGTTGCAAGGTCGAAAAAGAAAACGTTGTCTTCATCGGTGTGGATTGTAATGGTGGTGTTTTGGACTGAATTTTCTTCGATTCGCCAAGTCACTGTGTAGGCCGGTCCAATGCTCATATAAGCTTCTATGCTGTCATAGTTTTCAATAAAATCGCTTCTCAGGACGACTCTTGTTCGGATGCCGTAAGAAAAAACTTCAAAAGTAGACATGCCGTGTCCCGGAAATATGCGAGCGAAATGCCTCATGTCCGTTGAAAAATGGAAGTTGCCTTTATACGCAAAGGAGGATAAATCTTCAACCGAATAAACCAGATGACGTTCGTTCTCGATGATTTCATAAACCGCAGCGTAAGCGCTATCTGTGCTATTTTCGACAGGAATGAACACAAAGACTTTGCTTCCATCATCGGAAACAATCTCAAATGGCTCAGGTGCCATCCAACATGCCCAAACCTGCACCGGATTGGAAAGAGTGAATAGCATCGTCAGAACGATTGTAAGCATAATCAATTTTTTCATCATATCACCTCAATTCATTAGACGTTGCTTTTTTCGGTTTGTTGCATTGATAATTGCACAAATATGTAGTATGATAACTACAACATTTGCGACAGGAGAGTTCGATGAAAAATACATGGTACCCGGATATTCATACGGAATCATTGCTTGCGCTCAGAAACGAATACAAAGAGTTGGTTTCAGAGCGTCCGTACTCTGCAGTTGTGACGCGGTATTTTGATGATTTCCGCTCGTCCTATATCTATCATACAAACGCGATTGAGGGAAACCCGATTACTCATAACGACACGGCCTATATCATCAATTCCAACACGTTCCTTGAAAACTATTCGGCGATTCATAATATGGAAGTAATCGGAAGCAACAAGGCGTGGGATTATGTGCTGGCTTTGCCGAACATGGCAAAAGAAACAATACTTGATATCCATAAACGTGTGTTGTTTTTCGATGAGGAAAATGCGGGCGTGTTCAGAAAAACGCCTGTCTTTGTAGGTGCGAAGCAAATGCCGGAAGCGGAGCGTATCGATGATGGCATCCATATGCTTTTTGAGATTGACGAAACGGATGTATTGCGGCAAGTTGCCTTATTTCACTTGCGTTTTGAAAATATACACCCGTTCATAGACGGAAATGGGCGCACAGGGCGCATGTTAATCAACTTGCAGCTTATGCAAGCCGGCTTCCTGCCAATCAATATTAAAAATAATGATGTTTCGCAGTATTACCGCTGCTTTCGCCAGTATGACATCGTAACAGAGAGGGGCATACAGGAAATGTATAATCTGATTACGAGATATGAGCATGAGGAACTGGTGGGGCTGATACAGGCAATACGGGCAAACGGTAGATAAAGTATGTTTTTGCAGTTGTTTAACAAAGAATTAAAGGGATGGATAAAAAAAATTTAAAGATTGCATTTCATACGCTGGGCTGCAAAGTAAATCAATATGAAACAGAAGCGCTGAAAGAGCGTCTTGTGAGCAGGGGATATGAGGTTGCCCAAGAAGACGGTCTTGCAGATATTTATATCATCAATACCTGTACGGTGACGAGTCTTGCAGACCGCAAATCCAGACAATACATCAGGCGTGCCAAGAAGATAAACCCGGCGTGCGTCATCGCGGTGACCGGTTGTTATGCGGAAATCAAACCGGAGGAAGCGGCGGCGATTGATGGGGTGGATATCGTCATCGGGAACAAAAACAAGATGGAGATTCCCGATCATTTGGAACGTTTTTTGACAGGCGGCGCACTTTTGGATGGTCGCAAGCCCATACAGGGTGTAAACGAGTATTTCGAAGACGAACCCAAATCTGCG
>WQWG01000044.1 GCA_009785435.1 Clostridiales bacterium | reverse complement strand
GGAGAGTTCGCGGATCCATATGATGCGGTATTCTGGATGAGATTCGGCGGCGGTTGGGACATCCATCAGGAAATGGCTGACAGATATAACATCACAACTTTCCCAATGGCAATCACGCATCAGGAGAACTTCCTGTGGTCAAACACTCCGATCAGAACAATTCAAGACCTTCAAGGTCTAAGCATCAGAATGATGCCGGTAGGCGGACAGATTCTTGAAGCAAACGGCGTTGCTGTTGTATTCATGCCTGGCGGAGAAATCGTTCCATCGATCGAGAGAGGCGTTATTGACGGCGGAGAATTCGCTGTATCCTCAATGGACTACACACTTGGCTTCCACGAAGTAGCTAGATATTACCACAAGCCAGGTTGGCATCAGCCTTCACTGCTTCTTGAGTTCATGATCAACGGAAATGCATGGGATGCACTTCCTGCTGATCTTCAAGCAATCGTATACTATGCTGCTTATGCAAACACAGCATGGAGCACAATGTACTCTGCAATCAGAAACGCTGACGCTGAAGTAAGATTCGCGGCAAACGGAAATGAACTAATCATCCTTTCTGACGAAGTCATTGCTACAATGAACGAGTGGAAAGAAGATTGGATGGCAGAAAGAGTTGAAATCGATCCATTCTTCGCAAGAGTAAGAGCATCACAGATCAACTTCATGCAGTGGTGGATCCCGAACAAGAGGCTTACACAAGCGATTCCTGATCCAGAGTGGACAATGGACAGAGCTGACGAATGGCCACGTACGTTCCAGCCACTTTCATAGAATTTGAAGTGTTTTCCACATCATCATATGTATAAGGAAGGAGGGGGATTTTATGAATTTCCCCGCGAAAATAGGAAACGCACTTACATTTGCTAATAAAAAAATTGCACAAGGTGCTTCACTATTAATTTTTCCGCTAATTGCTATCATCGTTGTGGAGGTATTTCTGCGTTATTTCATGGGGAGTCCGTCCATCTATGCATTCGATTTGCAGTGGATGGTTTGCGGAACACTCGTTTTTCTCGGCGGAGCTTATGCTCTCGCCGAGAATGTTCATGTCAGAGCAGATATCTTGTACAACACGCTGAGAAAGCGTTGGCAACTTTTAATTGACGTAGTATTATATCCGGTGTTTTTCTTCACCACAATGATCGCACTTTGTTACGTAACTTGGGGACTGTTCCAAAGTGCCGTAGAGTTTAACGAAGTGTCGCCCATGACAAGCTGGCGCCCCATCGTTTGGCCCGTGAGATTGATACTGTTTATCTCGATGGCTATGCTTTTGGTTCAAGGTGTTATTAAATACATTACGCTGATCGTAAATGCACCGAAAGAAATCAGAGCAGAAGCGGCAGCACTTGCCGAAAAAGCAACAGGGGAGGGCAAATAATGGGAACAGAACTTTTAATTATTTTAATGATCGTAGGTGTTCTTGTCGGGGTAATGCTCGGGTTTCCGATTGCATTTACTTTGGCGGGCCTCGGACTTTTATTCGGATTTTTCGGAGACGGCCCTGTCGTCTTTCACTTGATGGGATCAAGAGCAGTTACGCTCTTCTCGGACGTCATATTTATAGCCATCCCGCTATTTGTATTCATGGGTTGTATGCTCGAACGGTCCGGTGTGGCAAACACCGCTTTCGCAGTACTCAATCAGTGGCTTAGAAAAATCAAAGGCGGTCTTGGCATCGCTTCCGTACTCATTTGCGTTGTATTCGGAGCAAGCGTAGGCGTTGTCGGAGCTTCCGTAGTAACGATGTCACTTCTTTGCATACCTCCAATGCTTAATGCAGGGTATGATAAGCGTCTTGCGACCGGAATCGTTGCGGCAGGCGGAACTCTGGGAATATTACTTCCTCCGAGCATCATGCTTGTTGTACTTGGACCGATTGCAGGCGTAGGCGTTATACAGCTTTTTGCAGGTACAATCATGCCGGGTCTCTTACTTGGTCTAATGTATGGTATTTATGTAGCTGTTATCGGCCACGTCAGAAAAGGCATGGTTCCTGAAGTTATTAAAAATGATTCAAATTATGTAAAAGAATTTTCTTTAGCGCGCGGCATCATGTCATTTTTACCGCTTGTGGTGCTGATTTCCGTAGTACTCGGTGCGATATTCTTTGGAATAGCGGCGCCTACGGAAGCGGCCGGTGTCGGTGCTCTTGGAGCAATCATTATGGCGATGCTCTACAGAAAATGCACTTGGGACGCATTGTACGGGTCTGCGATGGCTACGATTCGTGCAAGTTCAATGGTATTTTTCGTAATCTTAGGTGCGAACATCTTTACTGCTGCGTTCTTCCGTTTGGGTGGAACAAGAGTAGTAAGTGAGGCACTTACAGGATTGGGACTTGGACCTGTAGGAACGTATGCAGTCGTTTTACTTCTCGTATTCAGTTTGGGAATATTCCTGGATTGGGTTGGTGTAATTCTGATCGTTGTTCCTGTATTTTTACCGATACTTGTCGGGTATGGATTCCATCCGCTTGCGGTGTGTCTGACGATCGTTATTCTTTTACAGACATCGTTCGTTACTCCACCGTTTGCTTACACAATATTTTATATCGCAGGGGTTGCTCCTCCGGGCGTAAAGGTTTCGGATATTTACAGGGGCGTTACACCGTTCATCTTCATTCAGTTGATCGTTGTTATTCTTTCCCTTGCATTCCCGAACGCTCTATTGTGGCTACCGGGCATATTGGTTTAACCTAAGCAATAAAATTGTCCTCCGCCCTGATCGGACGGGGGACAATCTTTATTTAGGGATGATTTGTCAGGAGAAATGAAAATGAAAAAGAAAACCGGAAAATTAACTTTGATCGCGATGTTGGCAGTCACTTTGACAGTTCTGCTTATGCTTGGTGGTTGCAACAACAATAATAACAATGAAAATAACGGTACGGGAAACGGCGGTAACGTTGTACAGACAGACGATACGGAAGTCGCCCGCGTAAACGATACGATAATTACGGAAAAACAGCTGTTGGATCATATGATGATAACGGCGACGTTAGAGGGCGGAAGAACGTTTTCGCTTTTCACGGATGAAGAGCTTGCAGAACTGAGGGAGCGCACGCTTGAATCTATCATTACAAACACTTTAATTACCAAATATCTCAGAGAGGAAGTCGGGATCGAGGGACTGACGCCCGGAATCATGGGCCTTGCGGAAAGCATTGCGAGCAGGCTTCGGTCGAGCATTCCGATTGACATTTTGATCGCCAACGGTGACATTGAGGCGGAAAATTTTGAAGAGCATATTGAATTCACCCAAAATTCCAACTGGTTTTTCACGATTGTAGCGGCAGATTTGGACTTGTCTGATGAAGTCGTTATGGAATTTTATTATGCAAACAGAGAGGACTTGCAAAGAACGCAGGTTGCCGCGAGCCATATCCTTGTAAACACGTATGCGGAAGCGACTGATATTATGCGAAGACTCGATGCCGGGGAAGACTTCGGAGCGCTTGCAAGAACGTATTCGCTCGACAGGGTAACGGCAGAGATTGACGGCATGATATGGCCGGATTTCGGGCGAAATGAAGTGTATCCGGCGTTTGAAGCCGTCGTGTTTGCGATGGAAGTCGACGAAATTGCAGGGCCGGTCAGAACACCGTTCGGTTATCATATTATAAGGCTTGACGGCGTGCAGCGCGCGGAGCCGGCGTTCGGAGTCGTTCGGACGTTTATCGAGGATTATTTGATCAGGAATGCTGCGAATGAGAAATTGCGTGAGATGAGGGCAAATGCAACGATTGTTCATGCAGAATAAACGAAATGAATCGGCGACTCAGTAAAATTGGGAAGCCGATTTTTTAAAAAAAAGAAAATATCTTAGATTGGGATGAAAGGAGTCGAAAAGGTCGAAAACATAGCTGAAGGAGGAGAGTCTTGGTTTGAAATTTTTAAAAAAACTGGAAAGCGGCATCACGAAAGCAAACGATATAACCGCAGTTATTGCTTCTTTTTTCATAATCCCGATGATTGTGGTCGTGATTGCCGAGGTTGTTATCCGAAATGCTTTTATGCATCACTTAAATCTTGCGATTGATGTATCATGGATTTTATTTGTCATTTTTTCTTTTTTAGGCGTGGGGTATGCCCTTGCGAAAAACATTCATATCAAAGTGGACTTTTTTTATAATTTATTAAAACGGCGGGGAAAAATAATCGTAAACCTGATCGGTTATCCGATTTTGGTTTTTCTTCCGCTTTTTTCGTTGGTTTTTTCCATGTACGTGCTGACGATCGACGCGATCGTCAATGATCTTCCCGCATTTTTGACACCTTGGGAATATCCGCTATGGCCGATAAGACTGCTCATATGTGTCGGAATGGTTCTGATGACGTTGCAAGCCGGAGTGAAACTGGCCGAGCGGATTCGGGAGATCCGGGGTATGAAATCAGAGCACGATCGAGAAATTCCGGATACGAAAGAGGGTGAAGCGTAATGGGACAGGAACTGATACTTCTGCTCATGTTTATCGGACTTTTCGTCGGTGTCTTTATGGGATTTCCGGTGGCGCTTACGATGATCGGCATTTCGATTATCGTTGGATTTTCCCACTTAGGTACGACGTCGTTTCGTATGCCGGGAATGATGCTCAATTCCGTCATAGGGGAATGGGCGTATGTCGCTGTGCCCATGTTCGTGTTTATGGGGTGCATGCTCGAAAAATCAGGGGCGGCAGACAATGCATTCGGCGTGATGAACCAATGGTTCCGAAACGTCAGGGGCGGTCTGGGCATTTCCGTTGCGTTGATTTGTGTACTCTTTGCGGCGTGTATAGGCGTACTGGGCGCTTCCGTAACGACGGTTGGCGTGCTTGCACTCGGCCCGATGATCAAAAGAGGGTACGACAAAGGCTTTTCGACAAGCATCGTAGCTGCCGGCGGTTCGATGGGAATACTTCTTCCGCCGAGCATCGTACTGATCCTTTTCAGCTCACTTGCCGCATTGTCGATGTTCAGACTGTTTGTCGCGACGATCGTGCCGGGGATTTTACTCGCCCTGCTTTATGCGATTTACGCCGGCATCGTCGGATATATCAAACCGGGCATCGTGCCTGCGGTCGAAAAAGATAAAAATGCTCCGCTTGAATACAATTTACGGCAATCGCTTTCGTCATTTCTGCCGTTTATCCTCCTGATTTTTGCGGTTTTGGGTGCAATGTTTTTGGGACTGGTGTCGCCTACGGAAGTCGCCGCGTTCGGCTCGCTGGGGAGCATCCTCGTTGCGATGTGGAATAAAAAATTCAATAAAACGACTTTTCTCGATGCGGCAAAACAAACATTTGGCGTGACGGCAATGGTCATGTTGATCGCCGTAGGGGCAACGATGTTTACAGCCACATTTTTCTTAAACGGCGGACGCCCTGTGATCAGAAATATTCTCGAACAGTACAATCTCGGAGCAAACGGAACGTTTGCATTGTTTTTGATCATCATTTTCGTACTGGGGATCTGCGTGGACTGGCTCGGCGTATCGATGATCATGGTACCGATTTTTATGCCGATTCTCGTGGAATTCGGCTTTGACGGCATTCATGTAAGCGTCGTTGCGCTCGTGCTTTTGCAAACGTCATTTTTAACACCGCCGTTTGCACAATCGATCCTTTATGCATTGAGTGTCGTTCCGGAGGGCATCAAAATTCAGGAAAAAGAGGTTTACAGAAGCGTTGCGCCGTTTATCGGAATACAGCTTTTGGTGGTCGCAATATGCATCATTTTTCCCGGAGTGGTAACATTTTTGCCGGGGCTGATGCTGACCGGTTGGTGATGGAATCAGAATAAAAAAATCCCAAACACATGCCCGATGCACCAAAAATCGGGCATGTAGTATGTTGTAATAAGAATAGACAACAATACCAAAGAAAATGCCTGCGAGGAGAATGTGAATGGACAAACTAGTAGAAAGATTTAAAAACGGCGAAGTTTTGGCGTTGAGCAAGC
>WQWG01000043.1 GCA_009785435.1 Clostridiales bacterium | reverse complement strand
GCGTTCCGGTTGACGAACGGCTTCTCATCAAGGCCGAAGCGTTTGCCATTCGAAATAATGGAAGAAGCCCAAGAGCCGCAAAGCAGTTCATCGAGCTTCAAAAATCCGGTCTTTAAGTTCCAATGTGGAAAAAACCCATCATTATTTCAGTATTGCACCTGTATTTGCTGACGTCACCACTCTGATATATCGGCCAAGCCATCCGGTCGTGACCCTCGGCTCCGGCGCGACGTAGCTTTGTTTTCTTTTCGCAAACTCTTCCTCGGAAACTTTTGCGTTTATTTTTGATGCAGGAATATCGATTTCGATGATGTCGCCCTCTTGAATCAGTCCGATTCTTCCGCCCATTGCAGCCTCAGGGCTGATATGGCCGATTGACGCGCCTTTGCTGGCTCCGCTGAAACGGCCGTCTGTGATCAACGCGACGGATTTATCGAGTCCCATGCCCGCAAGCGAACTTGTAGGGCCAAGCATCTCTCTCATGCCCGGGCCACCTTTCGGCCCCTCGTAACGAATGACAACAACATCACCTGCTTTGATGTTTCCGGCATAAATGGACGCGATCGCGTCATCCTCGCTGTCGAATACCCTTGCAGGTCCCGAATGCACGAGCATTTCAGGCGAAACGGCGCTTCTTTTTACAACACCTCCATCTTCTGCGATGTTGCCCCAGAGAACCGTAAGCCCTCCGATTTCATTGAACGGCTTGTCGACCGGGCGGATTACGCCATAATCTTTGACAGACGCATCTTTGCTGTTTTCCTTTACCGTTTTGCCCGTTACCGTCATCAGATCCAAATCGATCAGGTTCTTCTTAGACAGTTCGTTGATAACGGCCTGTATGCCCCCTGCACTGTGCAAATCTTGTATATGATGATGTCCCGCAGGCGCTAAGCTGCACAATGTTGGCACTTTTGCGCTGTATGCGTTGAATGTTTCAAGATCAAGCGGTGCCTGTGCCTCATGCGCGATTGCAAGAAGATGCAGCACACAATTTGTGGAGCAGCCGAGCGCCATATCGCACGCAAGCGCGTTTCGGATCGACTTCTCATTGATGATATCCCTTGCGGTTATATTTTTTTCAACCAAATGCATGATTGCGATGCCGGAATATTTGGCAAGCCTGAGCCTGTCGCTGTGTACCGCCGGGATTGTTCCGTTTCCGGGAAGAGCGATGCCGATCGCTTCACAAAGGCAATTCATGCTGTTTGCCGTATACATCCCTGCGCACGAACCGCAACCGGGGCAAACGCCTTTCTCGTAATCATCCAGCTTCGCGTCGTCGATGAGTCCCGCTTTTCTTGCGCCGACCGCTTCGAATATATTGGAAAGACTCACTTCTTTGTCATTGACAACACCGGCAAGCATCGGGCCGCCTGAGCATACGATCGACGGAATATTCAGCCTTGCGGCAGCCATGACCATTCCGGGAACGATCTTATCGCAGTTCGGAATCAGGACAAGGCCGTCAAAACACTGTGCTTCCGCCATGCTTTCCACGCTATCGGCAATCAGCTCCCTGCTGGGAAGACTGAATTTCATCCCGTGATGTCCCATCGCGATCCCGTCGCATAAGCCAATCGAGGGGAACATCATCGGTGTTCCGCCCGCTGCTGTTACGCCGGCTTTCACGGCTTCGACGATTTTTTCAAGATGGAAATGTCCCGGCACGACATCGCTGTGTGCGGAAACAACGCCGATCAGAGGCTTGCTCAGTTCTTCTTTCGTATATCCCATTGAATAGAATAAACTCCTGTGCGGTGCCCTTTCGATGCCTTGGGTCACTTGATCACTTTTTCTTCTCATCTTTTCCCCCGTTTATTTCTTAAGCCAGCTCATCATTTTTCTGAGCTCTTGACCAACTTTAACAAGCGGATGTTCGGCTTCTTTTCTTCTCGTCGCAAGGAAACGCGCTTGTCCGCCCGCTCCGAACTCCGAAACAAATGCGGATGTAAATGTTCCGTCCTGGATGTCCGCAAGCACCTGTTTCATCGCTTCTCTTGCTTCTTTGCCGATGATTTTTTTGCCTGTAATGTAATCGCCGTATTCGGCTGTATTTGAGATTGAGTATCTCATCATTTCATAACCACCGCTATAGATCAGGTCGATGATTAGCTTCATTTCATGTACGCATTCAAAGTATGCCATTTCAGGCTCGTATCCCGCTTCGACGAGCGTCTCATATCCGGCCTTCATAAGTTCCGTTACGCCGCCGCAAAGAACCGCTTGCTCACCGAACAGATCGGTTTCCACCTCTTCTCTGAATGTCGTTTCAAGGATGCCCGCGCGTCCCGCGCCGATGGCAGCCGCATATGCAAGCGCATAGTCTTTCGCTTTTCCGGACTTGTCCTGGAATACAGCGATCAGTGTCGGAACGCCTTTGCCGCCCTCATACTCGCTTCTGACCGTATGCCCGGGACCTTTTGGAGCGACCATGATGACGTCAAGGTTTTCCGCAGGGATGATTTGGCTGTAGTGAATGTTCAAACCGTGGGCAAACATCAGAACGTTGCCCTCTTTCATATGTTTGGCGATGTGCGTGTTGTAAATTCTCGCGCAATGCTCATCGGGAACCAGCATCATGACGAAATCGCCTGCCGCCGCTGCCTCTTCGACTTCCATGACTTTTAGTCCTGCGCGCTCCGCTTCCGCCCAGCGATTCGAATCTTTTCTAAGGCCTACAACGACATTCGCGCCGCTTTCTTTCAGGTTGAGCGCATGCGCGTGTCCTTGGCTTCCGTATCCGATGATGGCGATGGTTTTGCCATCAAGCAATCCTAAATTACAATCTTGATCATAGTACTTCTTTATCATTTGGTTTTCTCCTTAAATATAGTATATATTGATTTTAAAATAACAAATTTAAATTTTCAAAAGATTGTGGCGCTAAAGGCCTCTTTCGATGCCCGTCACTCCGGTTCTGCACACTTCCATGATTTCATAACAATCGACCATGTCCATAAACCCATCGATCTTTTCCGGTGAGCCTGTCAGTTCGATGATCATGCTGCTTTTTGAAAGGTCTATGATTTTAGCCCTGTAAATATCAACAATTTCACGAATGGCCGAACGCTCGTGCTCATCGGTTTTGATTTTGATCAGCAGCAGCTCCCGATACAGGGTGTTGGACATATCCAGAAGATATGCCTTTTTGACAACTTCCAGCTTTTCGGTCTGCGCGACCACTTGGTTCAACACATTTTCATCGTCGCTGTTGACGACAAGCGTAATTCTTGTCAGGCCATGTGTATTGGTTTCGGATGCCGTGATCGTGCTGATGTTAAAATTTCTGCGGCCGATCAGGCTTGAAATCCTGGCAAGCACGTTGGGCTGGTTGTCTACGATCAGGCAGACGACACTTTTGTTCACTTCTTTTTTCATATTCGCACCGCCCTCTCTATTCTAAAATAACGTCTTCGACGGTCAATCCGCCGGGGATCATCGGGAGTACCTTTTCTTCTTTGTCGATCATACATTCGATCCACACGGGCCCTTTTTCTTTCAACGCTTTGGCAAAGACATCTTCAAATTCCGACAAAGTGCTTGCTTTAAAACCTTTGGCACCAAAACCCTCCGCGACTTTGACAAAATCGGTCTTGCGTGCCGGCGTAGTAGAGGAAAGTCTGCCCTCATAAAAAGCGCTTTGCCACTGGTATACCATGCCCAACACTTGATTGTTGAAGATGACGGTGATGATCGGCAGTTCGTAACTGACCGCTGTGCATGCTTCGTTCAGATTCATATGGAATGAGCCGTCGCCCGTCACGTGTATGACCCTCTTGTCAGGAAACGCGGTTTGCGCGCCGATCGCCGCCCCGTACCCAAATCCCATCGTGCCAAGCCCTGCGCTCGTTAAAAAGGAGTTGGGGGTTTTGTGCTTGATATATTGAGCCGACCACATCTGGTGTTGACCGACATCCGTCACATAAATCGTTTCTTTGTCCGTCATGTCGCAAATCGTGCGGATGAGCTGATGCGGTTTCAGTACGTCAGGGTTATCTTTTTCGATTCTGTACGTTTTCTTCCAATCCTGAACGGTTTTCAGAAATTCAGGACGCTTTTTCGCCTCAACGAGCGGGATCAGTTTTTCCAAAAAATATTTTACATCGCTGATGACCGAAATGTCTACAAGAACATTTTTATTCATCTCGCTCTTATCAAGATCGACTTGCACGATCGTTGCTCTCTTTGCGAATTCATTCATGTTTAGCGCGACTCTGTCGCTAAATCTCGTGCCAAGCGCGAGAACCAAGTCCGCTTCGTGGACGGCCTTGTTTGCAGGCACGGTGCCGTGCATACCGATAAGCCCCAGATTTTTTTCATCATCACTTCCGATGACGCCTGTCGCCATGATCGTGTGTGCGGCCGGCAGGTCTGCTTTTTCGGAAAGTTGGGCGAGTTCCTTGCTCGCGCCCGATGCGGTCACGCCGCCGCCAAAGTAGATAACGGGCTTTTTCGCTTGATTGATCAGATCTGCAACTTCCCGTATTTGTTCGTCATTTGCTTTCGGAAGTTTGTCCAACGCGTAGGTTTCCATTTTTTGAAATTCGCATAACTGCGCCGTCACATCTTTTGTGATGTCGATCAGAACAGGGCCTTTTCTTCCGCTGTTCGCGATCCTGAAAGACTCCCGGAGCGCATGGGCAAGGTCTTCTATTTTATTGACAAAGAAATTATGTTTTGTGATCGTAAGGGTTACGCCTGTGATGTAAATTTCCTGAAACGCGTCCCGCCCGATCAGAGAGTTTACCACATTTGATGTTATGGCAACCATGGGAACGCTGTCCATAAACGCCGTGGCGATACCCGTTACGAGGTTTGTTGCCCCGGGGCCGCTCGTCGCGAAAACAACACCCGTTTTTCCGGATGATCGCGCATATCCGTCCGCCGCGTGGGCAGCACCTTGTTCATGTGCCGTCAAAACATGCTTGATCTTATCCTTATATTGATAAAGCGCATCGTAAACATTGAGAGCCGCTCCGCCCGGATAGCCGAATACAGTGTCTACGCCATGCTCAAGCAATATTTCAAGTACGATTTGTCCTCCTGTAAGCTTCATTCGATCTGCTCCTTATCATATTTTAATCTAATAAAACATTATATATGCAAAGGCTGGTGAAAGTCAATATTTTTGTACCAAATCACAAAATTCGGAACGCATATTGTTGCCTCAAACAATCGGATATAAAATCAAAACGCAGCGTGAAATCTTGTTGAACATTTGTTCGCGACGTGATAGAATGTTCGTAGCAAAATTTTGAAAAGCGGCGAGGTATATGATGGACATCATGGAAAAACTGAGTATTTTAGGAGATAGCGCGAAGTACGATGTTTCCTGCTCAACGAGCGGCGTTGCCCGAAAAAATGTCGGGCGCGTGGGCAATGCTTCGTGTGCCGGCATATGCCATTCATGGTCCGCCGACGGCAGATGCATCTCTCTCTTAAAAGTCTTGTTCACAAATCAATGTGTTTACGATTGCCAGTATTGTGTAAACCGAAAAAGCGCCGATGTGGAAAGAGCGTCATTTGAACCGGACGAACTCGCAAAGCTTACGATTGAGTTTTATAGAAGAAACTACATCGAGGGCCTGTTTCTAAGCTCCGCAGTCGAAGTTTCTCCTGACCACACCGCAGAGCGCATATTAAAATGTCTATCGTTATTACGCAATGAATATGGATTTGCAGGGTATATACATGCCAAAATCATTCCCGGCGTATCGCAACCGATTTTACACGAAATCGGGATGGTGGCAGACAGGCTGAGCGTCAACATCGAGCTGCCGACGGAAAAAAGCCTGAACATTCTCGCGCCGCAAAAGAAAAAAGACGCCATCTTTACGCCAATGAGGCAAATTACAAATACGATGCTTGAACAGAAATCATTAAAAGGGGCGGGTACGATGTTTAAGGGCATTGACCTCAATACGTCGCTCAGCTACTTAAATCCAACAGGCAAGCAGATACAACTGCAAGGACAAAACATCAGCATCGGCGACGGCAGCATTCAAGATATTGCGGCCTCGCCAATGATGCTCAAAGAAGCATCGAAAGAATACACGACCACGGTGCCGGACAT
>WQWG01000042.1 GCA_009785435.1 Clostridiales bacterium | reverse complement strand
GTTTCCGGCCATTTTGGACAGAATCTTGGCAGAACCCGGAGAGATGACAAGATCGACGTCAGGATGAATCTTTTTGCCTTTTAAAATCGCCGCCACTTTCATTAAATCACTATAGGAAGAGTTTGTACAACTGCCTATGGCGACTTGATCGACTTTAATGTTGCCTATATTTTGAATGGAATCTACATTGTCAGGACTGTGGGGCATGGCCGCAAGGGGAGGCAATGATGACATGTCTACAGTTAGAACCTCGTCATAAACTGCATCATGATCAGCGGAAAGCGGCACATAATCTTTTTCACGTCCCTGAGATTTGAGATATTCACGTGTATTTTCATCACTTGGGAATATGGATGTCGTCGCGCCAAGCTCAGCACCCATATTGGTGATCGTCGCTCTATCCGTAACAGACAGCGTTTTGACACCCTCACCTGTGTATTCAACGATTTTACCGATGCCGCCTTTCACAGTAAGCTGCTGCAATACATATAGGATCACGTCTTTTGCTGACGTCCAAGGTTTCAGTTGGCCAACCAGTTCGACTTTCAAAACTTTTGGAACGGTCAGAGAATATATTCCTTGTGCCATTGCAACGGCTACATCAAGTCCGCCTGCGCCAATCGCGATCATGCCAAGGCCGCCGCCCGTAGGCGTATGGCTGTCAGAACCGAGGAGCGTTTTTCCGGGGATTCCGTAATTTTCGAGATGCAACTGATGGCATATGCCGTTGCCCGGTTTTGAAAAGCGTACGCCGTGTCTCTGCGCCACGCTTTTGATGAAAGCATGGTCATCGGCATTTTCAAATCCCGTTTGCAGCGTATTGTGGTCGATATAAGCGACAGAAAGCTCTGTTTTGATCGTATCAACGTCCATCGCTTCAAGCTGTAGATAGACCATGGTTCCGGTAGAATCCTGCGTAAGCGTTTGGTCTATTTTGATTACGATTTCATTTCCGACGGCAATTTCGCCTGAAACAAGGTGGTTTTCAAGTATTTTATACGTTAATGTTTTGCCCATATGGTTGGCTCCTCGTTGTGTAGATTTTATATATACATTTGTATACCATTATACGATTTTGGGTGTTGGATTGTCAACTTACATCATTAGAAAATGAGATGGCAGAGCACGCCAGAATAAAAGACGATGTGTACATCATACACATCGCCTTTGTTTACGTATTAAATTAAGTCAGCGGGTTTACTCGTCGCCCTCTTCATCGTCATCTTCGTCGTCTTCGTCATCATCATCTTCGTTATCGTCATCGTCTTCGTCGTCTTCGTCGTCATCAGAATCAACAACGGCAGTTTCCACGATGATTGTACGAGTTGCTTCGTCAAAGTCTACAGTGAAACCAATCAATTCGCCAAGCCCACGAAGCTGGAAGTAGTTGTATCCGCCGATGTTGTAAACCAAAATCTCTACAGTCTCACCATCAACCATCAGAACTTGGGTGCTTGGTACTGTCGTAGCGCTCAGGTCATCGCCGATAACAAGTTCAGTGCCAAGTGCCTCATACGCTTCGCCTGTAGTAACAACGATGTAAGGTGCTTCAAAAGTAACATTGAACTGCGATCCTGTGCCGTTCATCAACGCCGCTAAATCGCGTAGTCTGAAATAGTTGGATCCATCGATGTTGTAAGGTTGAGTGGTTTCTACAAGCTCGCCGTCAATCATAAGGGCTTGCGTAGAAACAACGACTCTCTCAGGTACAGGAATTTCAAAAACAGGCGCTTCATCGCCCTCTTCCTCTTCTGCAATGGCTTCTTCGTCAGCAGTACCTTCTGCGACTTCGTACGTTCCATTGGCTGTCTCAGCAGCGTCATCATCCGCGAATACTACGGCGGTCATGCTGAATACAAGCGACAAGGTTAACAGGATTGCTAAAAGTTTTCTCATTTTCATGTTCTCTCCTTCGTATTTTTGTAAAATGGGTCTTAACGCTGAGCGTCAAGCAACTTTTCTATTTTATACTGTTTCAGATCATTTTTCAAGTGTTGTAATCAAAATGTTATAACCAAATAAAGAATAGATGATGTTCATGTTGGCAAAGATAGAAGAACAGTTCTTTAGAATACGGAGGGTTGGTCAAGATGTACAAAAGAATTCCCGCCCATATCGGAATCATTCCGGATGGAAACAGGCGCTGGGCTGAGGAAAATGGACTTCACAAAAAGGACGGCTATGCCTATGGAGTGCCTCCCGGATTTTTGTTGTATGAGATGATGGTCGAGTATGGTGTAAAAGAAGCAACCTTTTATGGCTTTACGAAAGACAACAACAAACGGGCAGTCGAACAAAGGGATGCTTTTACAAAAGCGTGTATTGACGCGGTGGAAACCTTGGCGAATCGTGATGCGGAGCTTTTGGTCATCGGAAACATCGATTCCGTGGCATTTCCGAAAGAACTCTTGCCGTATGCGAATCGTAGAGTGCGCTTTGGACGTAATCTGATTAAACTGAATTTTTTGGTCAACTACGATTGGGCGTGGGACTTGAAAAAGGGAATGGAGCAAGGCGACATCGCATCCGCCGATATTTCAAGGATCGATCTGATCATCAGATGGGGAGGGCGCAGACGCCTCAGTGGTTTCTTACCCGTACAGTCGGTGTATTCCGATCTGTATGTCATTGACACGTATTGGCCTGACTTTAAAAAAGAGCATTTTCACGAAGCGCTTGCGTGGTATCAAGATTGCGATGTTACGCTCGGCGGATAAAAAAGGCCTGACCGGCCTTAAAGGTTGTCAGGCTTAAATGTGATTTTGCCGTCTTCGATTTTTTCGATAATGGCAAGTGACTCTACCGCGTAGCCGCTTTCTCTGAGGAGCGTGCCGCCGCCTTGAAATTCTTTCTCGATCACGGCTCCGATTCCGACAACATGCGCACCTGCTTGCTTAACAATGTCACAAAGTGCGAGCGCTGCCTCGCCATACGCCAAAAGATCATCAATGATCAATACGTTGTCTCCCGCCGATAAAAACTTTTTGGCAAGCTTCACATGGGAGGTCGTGTCTTTTGTGAGCGATTTGGCAATATACGAGTAAAAAGCATCTTCTGTTTCGCTTACCTCGCCCGCAGCCGCTTTTTTGGCGAATACGACAGGAGGATAAGCAAACGATTTCGATGTGCAAACCGCGATCGCGATTCCGCTTGCCTCAATGGTCAATATTTTATCAACCTGTTTGTCTTGAAATCTTTGTTTGAATTCATCGCCGATCTCATACATAAACTGGGCATCGATCTGTTGGTTTAGAAAGCTATCTACTTTGATGATTTCTGAGCCGATGGCCTGGCCTTCGTGCAATATTTTGTTTTTTAGCGCTTCCATGACAATTCCTCTTTTCTCAATGTTCATCAGACACAGCACTTACTTTGGAAAGGGGCAGGCGCTCGCGGTTAAGCGAGCAGCCCGTCAAAGATAAAATCCAGAAGCGACTCTTCGCCGTTCGCAGAGTCAACCTGTCGAAACATCTTGGTTTCAGGATATTCCTCGCCATGGTGAAGCATACCTAAATAAAAGTTTATACTGCCCATAAAACAAACCGTTGCCATATAGGGACTCAAATTCTTAAATTCGCCGGAGCTGATTCCTTTTTTGATCACATTGTAGATAAACTCAAAGTGCAGGAATATGATGCTGTGGATTGCCTCTATGATTTTCGTTGAAATTTCACTATTGTTGCGCAAAATTTCGTTTCTGAAATCGGTTGCGTTCAACGTATACTTGGCGGTCGTCTCCATTTGCATTTGCAGATATTGAATCAGCTGCTCCTTGCAAGTCGGCAGTTTCTCTACGACATCAAATACTTTCATATAGTCCTGCTTTGCCCTCGTATTGACAAGTTCAAGAACGATCGCTTCTTTGCTTTCAAAATACTCATAGACAGTCCCTTTGCCGATACCTGCTTTCGTTGCGATATCTACGACTTTTGTATTTGAATATCCTTTTGAAAGGAATAAATCAAAAGAAGTATCCAATATCAGCTCACGCTTGAGATTTTTTTTACTTTGCATTTTTTGCCTCCTCAAGCCTTGCATCCTCTTCGCGCCACTTCGCTTCAAGCGCGGCGATTCTCTCATTTTTCAACGCTTTTTTCGCCATTCTCTTTTGCTTATTGTCGTCGATGACCGAATACAGTACCGGTACGAATACCAGAGTGACAACAGTCGAAGCGATCAGGCCGCCGATAATGGATATGCCCATCGGTGCCATCATCTCCGCTCCCTCACCGATACCAAGAGAAATCGGTATCATGGCAGCACACGTCGTGAGCGCTGTCATGAGAATTGGGCGCATTCTGACTTTACCGGCTTCAATGAGGGACTCATTTCGATCCATCGTATCGCGGTATTTGGAGATAAACGTAACGAGCAAAATCGAATTGTTGATAACGATCCCGACGAGCATGACGAGCCCCAAGAGCGACGTCATCGAAAATGCCGTTCCTGTCACGAACAGTGCAACAAATGCACCCGACATCGCAAACGGAATCGAAGTCGTTACAATGAAAGGCAGTACAAGTGATTCGAACTGTGCAGCCAAAACCAAATAAACAAGTGCAATCGCGATGATAAAGGCTTGGATCAAACCACCAAAAGCATTAAACAACTCTTCCTGCATGCCAAACGCTTGATGGAAATATCCGTCCGGGAAGTTATAGTTTTCAACCAAGGTTATGATTTGCATCGCTGTGGCAGCGAGGTTGTCGCTGTCTATGTTCACGTTCAGCACGATGGAACGTTGTTGATTAAATCGATAGATCGTGCCGGGCGAGTTGTCAAACTCAAGTGTGGAAATTTGTCCAACCGGCACAGGAATCCCTGCAGAACCGGTTACCATGATTTGGCGCATATTATCGATGGATTCAGCAAACGTATCGGGAAGAGACAATACGACATTCGTTTCTTCTCCGGCCACTCTGAGCTGCGTTGCCGTAACCCCTGATAATGAAGAGGACAGACTGTTTGCCAGTTGGAAAGCACTGACCCCATAATGCGCGGCAATATTTCGATCAATGATGACACGGACTTCAGGATTGCCTTCTTCGACATCAAGGACAGCTTCTTCAACTTCCGGAATTTCAGCAATGACGGAAATCAAGTCATTGCCGATCGCTTCAAGCGTCCTAAAATCAGTACCCATTAACACGATGGACATGTCTATACCGCCACCGACCATGTCGCCAAACGTTGCAGCTCCGGCAACTGTGATTTCGGCACCGGCTGTATACCGGAACCGCTCTCTGATCTGCCGTGCAACATCTTCGGTGCTTCGATTTCTTTCGGAAAGTGACACGAGAGAAACGTTCATATTGCCGGAATTGCCGTCACCGAAGAATCCACCACCGCCGCCGACGCGCACGGAGGCGTGTCTGACTTCGGGAATCAGTAAGACATATTGTTCTATTTCAGTCATCAAAACATCGATTTCGTGAAGCGGTGTTCCAAATGGCATGTTAATGCCAATGCTGAAATTTCCTTCGTCAGCCTCCGGGAAAAGCTCTGTGCCGATAAAGCCGATGAGGCTTAGGGACATCACGAAAGCCAAAATACAGGAGATAATGACCCTTTTTCTCTTCCTTAAAGCCACTCTCATGATGGAATCATATTTTCTGGTCAGAAAATCAATGAACTCCGTAAACTTATGAATGAGCTTGAATTTATATCTGCGCCGTCCAAACCTGACATAGTTCGTGGAAACGCCCTTTGACAGGAGCTTGGAACAAAGCATCGGCACCGCGGTAAGCGATACGATCAAAGATGCAGCGAGAGCAATGACGAGCGTAAATGAAAAATCATAAAACAGCAATCCGCCAAGGCCCGATGCCATCGCAAGCGGAACGAATACGGCAAGAGAGGTCAGCGTTGCGGCAAGCACCGCAATAAATACTTCACTTGCACCTTGCTTGGCCGCCTCATGTGGATCCTCAACAAATTGCCGCGTTCGGAATATGTTTTCGAGTACAATGATCGAGTTATCGATCAATATCCCGATCGCAAGTGCCAAAGCGGAAAGCGTGATGAGGTTGAGCGTCATGCCTTGGAACTCCATGACCGCAAAGGTCACAAGAAGCGATACCGGGACAGATATTGCGATGACAAGCGTTGTTCTGAAGTTTCTGAGGAACAGAAATATGATAAAAATCGCAAGTATCCCGCCAACAATGGCGGCCCTTGATAATGAAGAAAGCGATTGCTGGATAAATTCCGCCTCGTCGAAGCTTATTCTGAACGTGAATTCCGGAAATTGTGTTTCAAGATTTGAAATCACTCTATGTATTGCGTTTGAAACATCGACAACGTTTGC
>WQWG01000041.1 GCA_009785435.1 Clostridiales bacterium | reverse complement strand
CATAAACGGTGGCTTTATCTCCATCGCAAGAGAATATAAAACCAGAGACAGCGATGGCAACTTGATCGTTTCCGCGCAATTCTTTGTAGACAGGCCCAACTTTTTTACCGAATCGGAGAACGGCCTGACCATCGCAAGCACAGGCTACGCTTTGCAGCAACGAGTCGTCCAGCCTCAGTCCGCAATGGTCATCCTCGACCATCAGACCGGGGAAATCAGGGCGATGGTAGGCGGCAGACAAATCATAGGCCGAATGTTGTTCAACCGTGCCGACAGTCCGAGACAGCCGGGATCGTCGATCAAACCGATCGGTGTCTATGCCCCTGCGCTCCAATTGAGCGTTGATGCGTTAAACAACGGAAGAACCATATTCCCCCCAAGTAGTGACGAGTCTGTCGATCACCTGTATGGACAGTTCTGGACAGCGGGAAGCGTCATCGATGACGCGCCGATGACGGTAGGCGGCAGGCAATGGCCAAGAAACTGGTACAACGCATTTCTTGGGCTTTCTTCCATGCGTGTCTCGATTGAACAATCGATCAACGTCGCCGCGGTCAAGGTTCTGAATGAAATAACGCCTGAGTTTTCAAGTCAGTTCCTCCAGAGAATCGGTGTCTCCACCATAGAGCTTTCCGGCTCGGTAAACGATATAAACGCAGCAGCGCTTGCTTTGGGAGGCATGACCAGAGGCATCTCCCCGCTTGAAATGGCGGGTGCATTTGGCTCGATCGCAAATCGAGGCGCTTACGTTGAGCCGATTTCCTATACCAAAGTAACCAATCGGAACGGTGACATCCTGCTTCAAAACATTCCGATCACGACGCAGGCGATGGATCCGGGTGTTGCTTTCATCACGCAGGATATGCTCAGAACCAACGTTACCGTAGGCACAAACCAACAAGCTGCAATCGGCACACAACCCGTTGCGGGAAAAACCGGTACCACAAATGACAACTTTGACGCTTGGTTTGTAGGCTTTACACCGCAATACACGGCTTCACTCTGGATCGGAAACGATGTGAATATTCAGTTGAGTCAAGGCAGTGTGGCAGCTTCAAGGTTATGGAGCAGGATCATGAGGCAAGTCAGCGAAGGCCTGCCCACAGGTCAGCTTGCTTCTGCGCCGCCAAATGTGATCAGTGTGACGATCGATACAACAAGCGGTATGCTTCCGTCCGAAATAAGTGCTTTCGGCCATCGAGGAAGCAGGAGCGAATTCTTTATCCGCGGAACAGAACCACAAGAAGTGGATAACGTGCACGTTTTTGTTAACGTATGCACGCACTCTTGGCATCTTGCAACGCCTCTATGCCCGCACACCGTTGCGGCGTTCGGCGTCCGGAGGCCATATGTACCCGATCCGGCAGTCAGGGATTTCCGCTTTGAAGTGCCTCATTTTTACTGCTTCGTCCACAACCCCGATCCAAACCTGTATCCGATCAATACAAACGCGCCGTGGGAGTTTGACTGGGAAGGAAGACACCACACACAAGAGTCTGAGCCTGAACTTGACCCGGACGAATTGGATGAACCGGACGAGCCGAATGACATGCCGCCTATTGATGATATGCCGGTGAATCGCGATCCGGATGAGGATCTTGGTGAGAACGTCATTGATTCCAACATTTACGATGACCTGCCTGAATTTTTAAGGAACTAGTCATAAGCAATAAAAAAGTGCCTTGTAAGGTTTCATATCTCTTACAAGGCACTCATTTTTTTATGTTTCATTCAAAGATTTATTTGAATAGATCTTTCATTGTATCCGCAAATGTCTTCTTTTTGCTGTAGCTATCGTTCGTCAGGGCATTGCCCAACTCTTCGATCATCTTTTTCTGTTTCGAGTTGAGTTTGGTTGGCACTTCCAGAATCACTTTGACGTATAAGTCTCCCATTTTATTGCTTCTGAGCGACTTGATTCCCTTGCCTTTCAGCCTGAATACGGTTTCCGGCTGTGTCCCTGCCGGAATGCTGTAGGATACTTTTTCGTCCAACGTCGGCACGACCAGTTCATCACCGAGCGCCGCTTGCGCAAATGATACAGGCATCTCCAACCATAGATCCTGTCCTTTTCGTTTAAATAGTTGATGCGGTTTTACTGTGATCGCTAAGTATAAGTCTCCAAACGGACCTCCGTTTATGCCCGGCTCTCCCTGGCCTTTGATGGATATGACGGAGTCATTATCAACACCGGCAGGAATATCAACGGACATCGTTACCTCTTTACGCACCTTGCCCGTTCCTGCACATTCATTGCAGGGTTTGTCAACGATCTTACCGGCTCCCTCACAATGTTCACATGCCGTAACGCTTTGGAACTGACCAAAAGGCGTCCTCTGGGTTGTTCTTGTCTCTCCGCTTCCGCCACAGTTCTGGCATGTTACTTTAGAACTTCCGGGCGCGGCTCCGCTCCCGTTGCATGGCTCGCACTTGACATACTTATTTAAAGTGATCTTCTTTTTCGTTCCAAAGGCAGCTTCCTCAAATGTGATCGTGATTCCCTTTTGAAGATCGCGGCCTTTCATCGGCGCGTTCTTTCGTCTTTGGCCGAATCCACCGCCGCCAAACATGCCTCCAAACATATCAAAGATATCTTCAAAGCCACCTGCGCCACCACCAAATCCGCCACCGAAACCGCCGCCGCCGAATCCACCAAATCCTGCATTCGGATCTACGCCGGCATGGCCGAACTTATCGTACTTATTCTTTTTATCAGGATCGGACAGAATGCCGTAAGCCTCGTTGACTTCCTTGAACTTTTCTTCCGCATTTTTATCGCCCGGGTTTTTATCAGGATGATATTTCATCGCTTTCTTCCTGAACGCGCTCTTGATCTCACTTTCAGAAGCGCCTTTTTTTAATCCAAGCACCTCATAAAAATCTCTCTTTTCTGCCATGATTGCCTCCATTGCTTTTTCTATTCCCTGTCAATCCGAAGCGGAGGCAGGGGAGAATCAGCTTTGCACAGTGGATGATTCCACTGTGCAAAGCTAAGTCTTATTTTATTTTTTTTATTCTTTGTCTTTGTCTTCGTCAACGACTTGGTAATCCGCGTCGACAACATTGTCGGCAGTATCGTCGCTTGCGTGTGAAGCGCTTCCTGCGCCGCCCATGCTTGACGGGTCAAACCCGTCCGCGCCGCCTTGCGCCTGCTGGTACATTTTAGACGATATTGTATGGAATTCCTCCGTCAGCTTGTCGGTCTTGTCTTTAATGAGTTCCATATTGTTGCCCTCAAGTTCCGTAGCGAGTTCGTCTTTCAGCGCCGTTATTCTCGTTTTTTCTTCTTCGGATAAGCTTGCATCGATCTCTTTCAGCGCCTTTTCCGTCTCGTAGACAAGCGTTTCGGCCTTGTTTCTCAGTTCGGCTTCTTCTTTTTTCTTCTTGTCTTCCTCCGCGAACTGTTCCGCTTCTTTTATTTTTGCTTTGATTTCATCGTCCGTCAACTTTGTCGAAGACGTGATTGTAATTCTTTGTTCCTTGCCTGTGCCCATGTCTTTCGCGCTTACGTTTACGATGCCGTTCGCATCGATGTCAAACGTAACCTCGATCTGAGGCACTCCGCGCGGTGCCGGTGGTATGCCCGCCAGTTGGAATCTGCCAAGCGTAATGTTTCCGGTCGCCATATCGCGTTCGCCCTGCATGACGTGGATATCAACCGCTGTCTGGCTGTCCGCTGCAGTTGAGAATATCTGGCTTTTTTTCGTCGGAATCGTTGTATTCCTTTCAATCAGTTTCGTCGCAACGCCGCCCAACGTTTCGATGGAGAGCGAAAGCGGTGTTACATCGAGAAGCAATACGTCATGTACTTCGCCTGTCAATACGCCCGCCTGGATCGCAGCACCGATCGCAACACATTCATCCGGGTTGATTCCTTTAAACGGATCTTTTCCGGTTACTTTTTTAACCGCTTCCTGTACAGCCGGAATCCTTGTTGAACCGCCTACGAGGATGACCTTTGCAAGGTCTGCGCTCGTCACGCCGGCATCAGCCATTGCCTTGTTCACAGGCTCGATCGTCTTTGCGACAAGATCTGCAGTCAACTGTTCAAATTTGGCTCTGCTGATGTCCATATTCAAATGCAGCGGGCCATCCTGATTGACTGTAATAAACGGCAGATTGATGTTTGTTGTCTGTGCGCTTGAAAGTTCTTTCTTCGCCTTTTCCGCCGCTTCTTTCAGCCTCTGGTGAGCCATCTTATCTGCCCTTAGATCAACGCCGTTTTCTTTTGCGAATGTATCTGCCATAAAGTTGAGAAGCGCATCATCAAAATCATCTCCGCCCAGCTTATTGTTTCCGTTTGTCGCAAGTACTTCAAATACACCGTCTCCAAGTTCAAGGATCGATACGTCAAACGTTCCGCCTCCCAAATCGTATACCAAAATCTTATGCTGCGCTTGCTCTTCTTTGTCAAGTCCGTACGCAAGCGATGCCGCGGTCGGCTCGTTGATGATTCTCTTTACATCCAGCCCCGCGATTTTACCCGCGTCCTTTGTTGCTTGTTTTTGACTGTCCGTGAAATACGCCGGAACTGTAATAACGGCTTCCGTTACTTTTTCTCCCAGGTAGCTTTCCGCATCTGTCTTCAATTTGCCAAGGATCATCGCCGAGATGTCTTGCGGGGTATACTTCTTACCGTCTATTTCAACCGTATAATCCGTTCCCATCTGTCTCTTGATCGATGAAATCGTCCTTGTTGGGTTTGTGATCGCCTGTCTTTTCGCCGTCTCCCCTACAAGTCTTTCTCCGTTTTTCGCAAAACCCACGACCGATGGCGTTGTTCTGTTTCCTTCCGCGTTGGTAATAACGATTGGCTCGCCGCCCTCAAGAACGGCTACGCACGAATTTGTCGTCCCTAAGTCTATTCCTATTACTTTTCCCATTTTTTTCACCTCATTTTTCTTTACTCAATTTTATTTATGTTCTCAGTATGCTTGATACGTATAATCAAATCATTCCGCGACTTTGACCATGCTCGGTCTGATCACTCTATTTTTTAACTTATATCCCTTTTGTATGATGCCGCAGACTTTTCCGCTCTCATAGCCGCTGTCCGGACTTGTCATAACCGCATTGTGAACGTTTGGGTCAAAATCTTCCCCAAGCGCTTCCACCTCTTCTAATCCGGCCTTTTCAAGTACCCCGTTAAAGTTTTTAAAGATCATATGCATGCCCTCTACAAAACTTCCGGAAGCATCCGCTTCATGCGACAGCGCTCTTTCAAAATCATCGACGATGCTCACAAGCTCGCCTAAAAGCTTTTCATTCGCAAAGGCATAAATATCGGCCTTTTCTTTTTCGATTCGTCTTTTATAGTTCTGGAAATCCGCCATCAGGCGTAAATATTTTGTGTTTTGTTCTTCTGCCGCCTCTTGCGTCTGTTCTGCTTCAGCAATTTCTTCGGAATCAGAAGCCAGCTCATCATCAAACGTTTCTTCCAGTTCCTCTAACTCTTTTTCTTTCACGTTTTGAGGCTCCTTTCTATTATTCATTGTTCTCGCTTCCTCCCGACAGTTTAAATGTGTTGCTCAAATTTTCAGTGACGTATTCTATGATCGACGTTACTTCGTCATACTTCATTCGCTTCGGACCGATAACGCCAATCTTTCCAGCAATTGTTCCATCAACATGATACGTTGCTGTGATCAGACTGCAATCCTTGATGATTTCATCGGAGTTTTCATCTCCGATCGTTATGATGACGCCGTTTTCCCGGTTGATCAATATATCCCTGAAATGATCTTTCTTATCGAGCATCTTCAGGAAAACCTTTGCCTTATCAATGTCGTTATATTCAGGAAATGAAAATATGTTCGTAAGTCCATCCATATATAGGTTGACATCCAACATATTTTGAAGCGTCTTTAAAAAGTTGGGTACAATGGTCTGCGCCAGTTTGCTCATCGCTTCGATATCATGTTCAAAGCTTTTAATGATGTCCAGTTTGAGCGCATCTGTAATGCTCTTCCCTTTATAACTGTAAGTCATCGCCTTGCCAATAATGTCAAGGCCCTCTTCCGTATACGGAACCGCCAGTTTGAGCGCCGTATTCGATACTTTCCCACTCTCCGATACGATCATCAATATGACCGTTATTTCATCGACAGGCATCAGTTTGATATGCTTTATGGTATCCTTTTCAGGCTTAGGCGTCATTGCAAATGCCGTCAGATTTGTCAGCTCTGACAAAAGGCTCGCCGCATGTTGAATCGTTTTTTCAAATTCGATGACATTGCTCGTCAACTTTTCGTCGATCAGCTTTTTTTCATCTTCCGAGATTTCGTACTTTTTCATCAAGTTGTCAACATACAGCCTGTACGCCTTATCGGATGGAACTCTGCCCGCAGATGTATGCGGATGTGTTAAAAATCCCATTTCTTCTAAATCTGACATCTCGTTTCTGATCGTTGCCGGGCTTATGCCCATATCATATTTTTTAGAAAGCGTTCTGGAGCCTACAGGTTCAGCGGAATAAATAAAATCGCTTATGATCGCCTGTAATATCCGCAATTTCCTTTCATTTAAGCTCATCTTGCTCCCTTTCTGTTAGCACTCTGTCGAGGTGAGTGCTAACTCTTCTTTAAATTTAACACTTTTTAGGCGTTCTGTCAATAGTATTTTTGAAATTTTTTCAAAAAGTTTTGGAATTTTTTTG
>WQWG01000040.1 GCA_009785435.1 Clostridiales bacterium | reverse complement strand
TGGGTTCGAGCCCCATCATCCACCCCAAATTTTAAACAAACAGTGGGGTATCGCCAAGTGGTAAGGCAACGGATTCTGATTCCGTCACTCGGAGGTTCGAATCCTCCTACCCTAGCCATTTTTAAATGATACGCGGCGACATAGCCAAGTGGTAAGGCAGAGGTCTGCAAAACCTCTATTCCCCGGTTCAAATCCGGGTGTCGCCTCCAAAGCAATCAAACTCTCGAAGCACTTCGTGTGTATTTGAGAGTTTTTTTATTTGCTTAAATATGGATAGGGCATTTAGCGCTGTGCCGGAAATGATTGCCGTGGCAGAATGACAAGAAACGCTTGCCATTGAGCGGGATACGGCATATAATTTAGTTAAGAAAGCAATAGAAAAACAGATAACAAGAGGGTGTGAAAAGAATGTGTACGAAAATTGAACTTGACATGATTCTTAACGACTTCGTTGAGGGGACAAAAAATATTTTCGGTAAAAAGCTTAAGGATGTAATTCTTTTTGGCTCGTATGCCCGTGGCGATTATGATCAAGAGTCGGATGTTGATATTGCGATTCTTGTGGATATACCAAGGGAAGAGGAAAGAATCTACACCGATGATATTGTAGCGCTTATGTCTAAGGTTGATAAAAAATACAGTTACACGGTATTGCTCGCACCTATTGTATTGAGCTCCAATTTTTTTGAAGAATGGTATGAAACAATACCTTTTTATTGGGCTGTAAAAAATGAAGGGGTGAGATTAAATGTCTGATATCAAGAAAAAAATCAACCTTTCACAGTATAGATTGGAAAAAGCAAAAGAGACATACCTGACGGCCTTTGATAACCTCGCAGGTTCAAAATATTTAGATGCAAATAATAGGGCGTATTATAGTATTTTTCATTCTATGCGCGCTCTTTTAGCATTGGATGGTGTGGATTTTAAGAGACATTCCGGCGTTATTTCATACTTTAGAGAAAAATATATCAAAACAAATATTTTTGACGACAAGTATTCAGATATTATTGGTAAAGCTAGCGTAATTAGGGGCAAAAGTGATTATGAGGATTTTTATATCGCGTCAAAAGATGAAGCAATTGAGCAAGTAGATAACGCGAAAATATTTTATGAGGCCGTAGCGGATTACATTAAGAACCATATTGCTGAATATACGAGATAGTTGATATGGATTTACGATCTATGGAGGGTTGATTTGTATGATGAAAGATCGGCATAAATGGAGTGAAGAAATCAGCGACATCGAGTTCGTTTTTACGGACAGGGGAAGTTACGGGAAAGTATTCTGGAAGCGCAGAAAAGAACTGGTGCTGAAAGCCGGTGCGAAATTAACACCGGATCCGCAATTGAACAAGGATGGTTCCTTGAATTTTTCAGCGAAATTTGCAAAGGCACTCCGCGCGGATCATGCGGACAAGATTGTTGATGATACGACCACGGAAGATATCATCTTCCCATCGCCCAATGAACTCGGCATTTTTCTGCGTTTTGGTGGTGATAATACGTGGGAGAATTTGAAAGACAAAGACGGGAAATCTTTGCATGAGTGGAGTAAATATTAGGCCGTTAATGAAACGGTATAACCGAATCTCGTAAGGCGAATATAAGTCTCACGGGATTTTTTTGTTTTAATATAGAGAAAAGCAGACACGACAGTATGTTGTCGTGTTATACTTGACATAATTAGATTGATTCAAAAAAGCTTACGGGGGATATTGTAACGCTATGAAACTTGACCGCTTATTAGGCATACTTACTGTTTTATTACAGATCGACCGTGTAACGGCACCATATTTGGCAGAGAAATTTGAGGTCAATCGACGTACCATTGGGAGGGATATCGATGCGCTCTGTCAAGCAGGGATTCCGATTGTTACGTATCAAGGAACAGGCGGTGGCATTTCCATTGCAGAGGGATTCAAGCTGGACAAAAGCGTTTTGACCACGGAGGAATTGTCGGGCATCATTGCCGCGCTGAAAGGCATCGGGAGCGTGTCGGAGCAACCGCATATTGAGCGGACATTGAACAAGCTTGGCGCGAACTCCGATGCGGTGGTTTCCTTATCTGAGCCGGTTGTCATTGACCTTGCATCCCATTACAAAGGGCAGTTGACCGAAAAAATCGAAATCATCAAGCAAGCGATCCGCGAAGCAAAGCTGATACGGTTTGTCTATTATTACGACAAGGGCGAAAGCAGTCGGCGCATTGAACCTTACTTGGTTGTTTTTCAATGGACATCATGGTATGTGTTCGGATTTTGCTTGGAGCGCAACGATTGGAGAATGTTCAAATTGACTCGATTATGGGCATTATCTCTATGTGATGAGCAATTTGCCTTGCGTGACATACCGCCGGAAAAGCGTGATTTTAACAGCCACCTCACCGATGACATACAATTGGTTGCCTTGTTTAACAAGACCGAAAAACATCATCTCATCGATGCGTTTGGGCTTGACTGTTACCACGAAACCGAGGACGGCCTGTATTTTGCGATGGGCTTCACCAATCGGGCATACATCATCAGTTGGCTACTTGGATTTGGTGACAAAGTCGTTGTTTTAGAGCCGGCCGACATAGCAGCGGAAATTCGAGGGATCGCGCAAAATATGATATCCCGTTATGATTGATTATGCAACAAGGTTCGATTTATGTGTGTGATATTGAATTTTTATCTTTGAAAAATGTGCATGAAATGATATAATTATGTTCGGAAAGTGTGGTGATGCTTGTGAAGAGACTTTTGATGAATGAGTTAATTCAATGGAAAAATAAACATGATCGTTTGCCTTTAATCTTAAAGGGAGCGCGCCAAGTTGGCAAAACATGGCTTTTGAATGAGTTTGGCAGGACTGCGTTTGACGATGTGATGTATATTAATTTTGAAAACGCGCCGGGACTAAAAGAAATCTTTGACGGAGATATATCGCCGCACAGAATTATCGATTTGCTTGGCGCGCTTCATGGTAAACGAATCGAACCACAAAAAACGCTGTTGATATTTGACGAGGTTCAGGAAATTCCACGCGCGTTAACTGCGTTAAAATATTTTGCTGAAGCCGCACCGGAGTATGTCATATGCTGCGCCGGTTCGTTGCTTGGTGTTGCTCTGCATAAGGGAACATCGTTTCCTGTTGGTAAAGTCGATTATCTAACGCTACAACCATTCAATTTTGAAGAATTTTTATTGGCAAACGACGAAAGTATGCTCATTGAATTTATCAAAGGCAATGGTATACATGAACTTCCGCAAGTGATGACCGAAAAATTTGCCGATTACTTGAAACTATATTTTGTTGTAGGCGGCATGCCTGCAGCAGTCGCATCATGGCTCAATACACGAGATTTTTTGGTGGTCGAAAAGCGTCAGCGTGATATACTTGAAACTTATGAAAACGACTTTTCGAAACACGCGCCTAAAAACATTGTACCCAAACTGCGTCACCTGTGGAACAGCGTTCCATCGCAACTTGCCAAAGAAAACAAAAAATTCATTTATGGTTTGGTGCGTGAGGGCGCAAGGGCACGGGATTACGAAGAAGCAATGTTGTGGCTTTTAGATAGCGGACTGCTCCGAAAGGTTGGTAGAATAACAAAGTCCGCAATGCCATTGAAAGCTTATGAAGATTTAAAAGCGTTTAAGCTGTATCATCTTGATGTAGGTTTGCTTCGTGTTATGAGTGAACTTCCACCGGATGCAATCGTAGATGGCATTAAAATATTCGAGGAATTCAAAGGTGCGCTCACAGAGCAATATGTCTTATCGGAGCTTGCAGGAAAGGATTTTATACGGAATATTTATTATTGGACTTCCGAAGCAACAGCGGAGGTTGACTTTGTCTTTGCAGACAATAAGGATATTTACCCTGTTGAAGTCAAAGCAGGCGAAAACTTACAATCAAGAAGTCTAAGGGTGTATAGAGATCGGTATCATCCAAGGTTAGCAATCCGCACCTCCCTTTCCAATCTGAGAGTCGATGATGGCTTGCTTAATATTCCATTGTATCTCTTGTTCAACATTCAAGGTTATTTAGAGCAGTAGTGGAGTTTTGATAAAAACATCTTTGAGAAGTATGAAAAAATATGCTTCTATAAAACATGACATATAGTTGTCATGTTGGCTGTGATACGATAAAAGAAAAAGAAGCGAAAGGTGGTACATTATGAATCAAGAGATCATCAAAAGAGCGAGTGAGGTTATCAACTCCAGAACGGATTACATCGGTGATGGAATGGAGGGCTGGGCAGTTTTGACACTGATCGATGAAAACGGCTACCCAACCAGTGCGACGATGACCATATCAAAAGCAGACGGCATCAATTGGATTACATTTTTGTCCGACGCTGACGGAGTAAAAGCAAAGCGAATTGCTAAATCCAACAAAGCATGCGTTTGCTTGCCATCGAGCGAATATCATATATCGCTTGTGGGTACAGTAGAGGTGATAACGGATACGGACGTAAAAAAGGCAAACTGGCAACAGGTACTTACAGACCATTACCAAGCGGACTGGAATGACCCTGATTGGGCTGTTTTGCGCTTTACGACAGAAACGTACAATCTATTCTTTGCATCTGATGATACGGAAGCAAAGGGCACTTTGCCATTATAGAGGGGGGAACGCACTGATGACACAGAAAAAACCCGGCTTTGAGCAATTCTTTGAAACCGTAGATGATGAGAATAAGCCTTTTGTTCAAAATCTGCACAACTACTTGATTGATAATGGTTGCAAGGTCACATTTGAAGAAAAGAAAAACGGCTTTCTGGCTTCTTACAAGTATGGCAAGCCACCGAGAGCGCTTCTCAATTTCTTATTCAGAAAGCAGGGCATGCTCACGCGCATTTATGGTGAGCATATCAGCGGATATCCCGATTTTCTGAATGCCTTGCCGCCGGAGATGGTGGAGCATATCGAAAATGCCGGCATTTGCCACAAGCTGGTTCACAACGCTTGCAGCCTGAGATGCGATGGCTATGATTTTATGATCGGTGGCAAGCGTTTTCAAAAATGCAGATACAATTGCTTTGAGTTCTTGATGACAGAAGAAAGCAGGCCGTTTATCAAGTCGTTTGTTGAGCATGAGATTGACGAAAGAAAGTAGTTTTTAAGCACGTGTTTTGCGGAGGGATTTATGGTACGCTGTTACGATGATTTTGTTGAAATATTGTTAGATGCAGGGTTTTCGATGGCCGGAGGCAGCACCGATGGCATATACGCCATCATCGATTGGGGATGGAACGAGACACCGCCTTATGAAACGCCCATCGCTTGGCATACCGATGATCCCGAAACCGATCCGTGGGAGTGGCGTATGCGTGTTTTGGAGGAGCGGAGCGACGTGGCCTATGCCAAGCTGTTCTTTAAAAAGACCGGGTTTATCACAAGAGCGTGGTATCCCTACTTTTTGGCTGCGCGGCGAGAGGGTTTGACCTTTAACGAAGCGTACGATGATGGTACGATCAGTCATGCAGCCAAACGGATTTACGATGTTGTTGAGGGAAATGGCGCTTTGCCAACGCACATCATCAAGCAAATGGCGGGATTCTCAAGAGAGGACAAGTCCAGCTTTGACAAGGCCTTGACGGAATTGCAAATGAAAATGCATCTGACCATGTGCGGAAAGCAGTTTCGGTCTGAAAAACTGGCGGTCAGCAATAATGCGTGGGCTTCTACGGTGATGACCACGACGGAGCGTTTCTTCGGGGAGGCCGTTTTTGAGGAAGCGGACAGGATCTCGAAGAAAACGGCGATTGAGAAAATCCGGGAGCAAATATTGAAACTCAATCCGTCTGCGCAAGACAAAAAAATATCCAAGTTTATACTTGGATAAAGAAAAATCATTTTCTTATAATGGCGCTGCTCAAATCGCATCCGCGATTTGCTAAGCAGGCCTTATGCAAGGCTTTCCCAAATCTATGATTTGGTGAAAGCTACTGTGGTTTATTCGATACCCGTCGCGAATGCGATGTAAAGCGCTGTGCCGATCGGAAATGCATCCTCATTGATATAGAACTTGGGGTGATGGTTCACAAACGATTCGCCGGACGTGGGAGCCGCGCCGATGCTGACGAATAGCGATGGGGCGATCTGTTGGTAAGCAGAGAAATCCTCTCCACCCATAAAGGGTTTCATGTCAACGATGTTGATCTCAGGCAGCATTTCAAGGGCTGCCTTTTTGAACGCTTCACACAATGGTTCGTCATTCACGACAGACGCATAACCGCGCTCATACTGAAATTCGCATGTGGCACCATACGCGGCGCAAATGCCGTTTGCCATATCGCTTATCTTTTGTTCAATGAAATCCCTGACCGTAGGATCCATCGTGCGCACAGTTCCTGTGATGTCAGCCGTGTGCGGAACGATATTCGCCGCAGTCCCCGCATGGAAACACCCAACGGTGATCACGGCGTTCGCGAATGCCGAAACATATCTTGGGACGATAAAGTTGATCGCTTGCACGATTTCAGTACCAATCAATAGCGAGTCAATGCCTTTTTCGGGCTGTGCGCCATGGGTGCCTTTGCCTAGAATTTTAATCTGAAAAACGTCCGTATTTGCGGTCATCGTACCGGGAGAGCATTTTAGAATGCCGGGAGGGGCATCCGGAAACACATGGGAAGCGTAAAAAGCTTGTACATCATCCAGAACGCCGGATTTGACAATCTCCTGCGCACCGCCGGGAACCGATTCTTCTCCG